>NZ_JBFAOF010000205.1:0-9554 GCF_040675125.1 Spirillospora sp. NPDC049652
CGCCGGGTAGTAGATCCGCGCCGCGCCGGTCGCGTCCACGGCCGCCGTCACCGGGCCGGCGGGCGGTCCGCCGGAGCCGCCGCCCACCCGGACGAACGGCTCGCCGGGGTTCTGCTGCCGCCACTGCGCCACGCCCGTGCCGGTCGGCGCGAACACCGACACCCGGCCGGACGCGTCGGCGACGGCGGCGACGCCGTCCCGCACGCCCGTGGCGGCCAGGCCGGTCCAGTCGTCCTCCCAGCGGGCGCCGCGCCGCGTCTTCACGCTCACGCCGCCGTCGAGGTTCCGCACCGCGACCGTCATGTCGCCGCCGGGCGCGACCGCCACGGCGGGCGCCCCGACGGTGAGGCCCGCGCCGGGGTCGGGGTTGCCGAGCGACCACCAGGCCGTCCAGCCGCCGGACGGCTTCTGCGACGCCGTCACGATCGCGTCGTCGGAGAGCCGCAGCGCGAACAGGTGCAGCATGCCCCGGGGGTCCCGGACGGCCGTCACGTACGGGGCGAGGCCCCCGCCGGCGATGAACCCCGGACCGGCCCACGGCCCGCCGGGCCGGGCCTGCTGCCACTGCGCGACCCTGCCGTTCAGCACGCCGAACGCGTTCAGCCGCTTCGCGCCGTCCAGCAGGGCCCAGTTCGTGCCGTTCGTCCAGCGGGTGTACTGCCGCGAGTAGAACAGCGTGTAGAAGGTCGGGTTGTTCGGGTTCGGGCCCGGGTCGTTGACGCCCTTCGGGCCCAGGTAGGTCAGGAAGAGCTGCTTCTTCCCCGGCGCGACCGTCCCCAGGTTCGGCGGCGACGACCGGACGTTGTAGTCCCGGTAGTACCGCACCAGGACGCCCCCGTCCCGCCGCGGGCCCGCGTACCGCGCGGCGGCGTCGGCGACCAGGCGGCCCGCGCCCCGGTGGTCGGTGTGGTCGCCCATCTGCGACACGACGTGCGTGAACCTGCCCTTGACCGGCGGCGACTTCGGGTCCTGCGTCATCACGACGGTCGGGCCGAAGCGCTGCATGAGCCAGGTCAGCGCGCTCTCCAGCTGCTGCTCGGTGTACCGGTGCCCGATGTAGGCGGGGTCGCAGCCGGGCCCGTCGGTGGGCTCGGAACCGAGCGTCGTCGCCGTGCCGACGCCGTGCGAGAGCTTCTCCAGCGATGAGGTGCGCAGCATCGCCGGCTTGTTCCCGGCCTCGTGCAGCCGGAAGAAGACGAGCCGGATGTTGGCCGCGCTGTTCAGCGTGTCCAGCTCGACGTACTGGCCGCCGGGCAGGCGCAGCGGCGTCCGCGTCCACAGGTTCGGCAGCCTCGCGTTCCGCGCCCACGCGGCGCGCGCGCCGTCCTCCCGGTGCCGGCCGTACATGCAGCGGTTGCGGTACTGGCGGCCGGTGGCCTCCCCGCTGGTCAGGTACACGGTGGTCGAGTCGGTCGCCGCGGACCGGATCATGTCCGGGTAGAAGAACAGCGAGTCGTCGTCCTCGTGCGCGACGAACTGCATGAACCGTCCGCCCTGGCCGGACCAGTGCCCGCCGGTCCCGCCCGCGGGCGCGGCCGGGGCCGCCCCCTTCACCGACGGCGGCCGGACACCGTCGACGAACGCCCTCCCGGCCCGGTCCGCCATCTTCCCGCGCGCGGCGGTGTGCGTGCCGGAGGAGTCCTCAGGGAACAGTGCCACCAGCGACGACATCGCACCGAGCGCGCCCAGGGCGACAATCGCCTCGACCGCACGGATCCCCCGCTTCAAGCGACCTCCCGGCCGTCCCGCGGCGCACCGGACCGGATCGTGCCGTCCCCGTGACACCGAGTTATAGAATTTGCGGCAAACGCGCACATTGGATGATGCACGAGTTCAACGCCAGGTTGAGCCGCTCAGGTCACGAAAAGACAACGGCGGCCCGAAAACTCCGGACCGCCATTGCTCTGCTACGGAACGCGCACTATCGGACGTTCACGAACGCCGCCTTCAGCGGCCAGTCGCCGTAGTGGCTCTTGTCGCCGAAGTACTCATAGGTGAAGTAGGCGTCCTTGGGAATGCGGAAGCGACCGGTGAAGCGTCCCTTGGAGTCGGTCTTCGGCCGCGCGAACCAGGACCAGTTCTTCTCGCCCTTGAGCTTCACGTACAGGTAGACGCGCTGGCCCTTGAACGGCACGTAGTGTCCCGGCTTCGGGTCGTGCTTGAGGGTCCCGCTGAAGTACACGTAGCCGTTCTTGCGGATGGTGCGCGGCGTGACCTTCCAGCCGTAGGTCAGCGCGTTGACGCGCTTGTCCAGGACGTTCGGGCTGGTGGAGGGCGCGAACGTCGGGTCCCCGGGGAAGCGGACGCGGTAGGTGCCGTGCCCGCAGTAGGCGGTCAGGTTGCTGGAGAAGGCGCCGCCGACCCGGGTGACCAGGGGCTTCTGGCCGCTGCCCGGCTTGACCGTCAGCCACTTGTGCTGTTGCTGCGAATAGCACTCGGCGACCAGCCACTTCCCGGCGGGGAAGGTCACGCCGTTCGTCGCGGTGACCTTGCCGGAGATGGTCAGCTTGGCGTCCCACGTGGTGGACATGCTGAAGGCGACCTTGGTCGGGGTCTTGGCCGCGGTGGTCGTGGCGGCGTTCGCCGTCGCGGGGGCGGTCGCCAGGGTGGCCGCGACGGCGGCCGTGCTCGCGAGGAGCAGGGACTTGCGCATGGACGTCACTTTCATCGAGGGGAAATGAGTACCGGCTTGACCAGCCACGTCACGTAGTGGGTGGAGTCGCCGTAGAACGTGTAGGCGACATAGACCGGCTTGGCCTTCGCGCCGACATGAATTCGGGTGCTGAAGTAGCCCTTCGCACCCGATTTGTAGTTCGAGATGCCGTGCCAGAGCGACATATCGTTCAGGCAGTCGCCGCCCTTGAGGCAGTATTCGACGGCGACGCGGCGGCCTTTGAGGCCCTTCCACGTGCCGCCGGGCTTGTCCTGGAGATAGCCGCGCACGGTGAACGTCGAGCCGCGGCGCGGACGGGTCGTGGAGATCTTCCAGCCGACCACGCGGGTGGCCACCCGCCGGTCGCGGACGTCCCCGGAGACCGTCGCCGCGAGGCCCGGAGCGCCCGCGAACCGCACCCGGAAGTAGCCGTGCCGGTAGTGGGCGCCGACGTGCTTGGGATCGGTCCGGAAGGAGCCGTCGGCCGCGGTGAGGAGCGGCTTGGGATAGGTGTACCAGCGCCGGTGGGTGTCGTCCGCGGTCTCGACGATCACCTTGCGGCCGGCGCCCACGCTCGTCCCGGCCCTGGTCGTGAGGCGGCCGGAGAGGGTGAGCTGCTGAGTCGTCTTCGTGCTGACCCGCAAGCCGGTGATCTTCGTAGGAGCGGGGGAGGCGGCGGCTTGGGCGGCGGTCGGGACGGCCAGCGTGAGGGCCGTGACCGTGGCCGCGCCCAGCGCCAGGGGGGTGCTGCGCATGGGCCTCGTTTCGGTGTGACGCGCGCCGGTGCGTGGCGCGCAATCACAGGACGCCGCCGGTCCGGACGGGGTTGGCCCGTAAATGATCACGAAACGGCAACGGCGGCCCGGAGGGTTCCGGGCCGCCGTCGCGGTGGTTCGCGGGCCGCCGGTTCGCGGCCCCGCTCCCGGACGCCGTCCGGGGGACGCCGTCCGGGGGGCGGTTCAGTTGAGCATGACGGTTCCCGCCACGTCGGCGGCGAGCCGGAGCTGGTCGCCGTCGCGGAGCGGGGCGTCCACCCGCGGGGGGAGGCGCTCGCCGTTGACGAAGGTGCCGTTCGTGGAGCCCTCGTCGCGGACCCACGCGGTGCCCTGCTGGTCGAGCCAGACCGTCGAGTGCCGCCGCGAGACGTTGTCGTACGGCGTGAACGTCGACGCGACGGGGGACTGGCCCGCGTCCCGCCCGAGCACCAGCGTCTGCCCGACCGCGACCTTCAGCTCGCCGGTCGGGAACTGCACGCGCAGCGTCGGAGCGCCCTTGCCCGGCAGCGGGCGCAGGCACGAGTCGCACTGCGCGGCGGCCGGGTTGGCCAGCACCGCCTCGCAGTACGGGCACATCATCGCCGTGCTGTCGGGACGGCGGCCGCCCTGGCTCTCCGGCGGCAGGAGCGTCTGCTCCCGGCCGTGCGGGTGCATCGGCTGGCCGCCGGGGCCGCCGGGCGGGCCGTACCCGGGCTGCGGCGCGCCCCACGGGTCCTGCGGAGCGGGAGGCGGGGGAGCTCCCCACGGGTCCTGCTGGGGCGCGGGCGGCTGGCCGTAGTCGGCCTGCCCGCCATGCTGCGGAGGCTGACCGTAGTCGGGCTGGCCACCGTGCTGGGGAGGCTGGCCGTAGTCCGGCTGCCCGCCGTGCTGCGGGGGCTGGCCATAGTCGGGCTGCCCGCCGTGCTGCGGGGGCTGGCCGTAATCGGGTTGGCCGCCGTGCTGGGGAGGCTGGCCGTAGTCAGGCTGGCCGCCGCGACCGTAGTCGGGCTGGCCGCCGTGCTGCGGTGCCTGGCCGTAGTCAGGCTGCTGTCCGTAGTCGGGCTGCCCGCCGCCACCGCCGCCGTGCTGCTGCGGAGGCTGGCCGCCGAAACCGCCCTGCTGCGGGGGACCCCACGGGTCCGCGGCCTGCTGGGGCGGGCCCCACGGGTCCGGCTGCTGCTGGCGCGGAGGCTGGCCGTAGTCGGGCTGCTGACCGTAGTCGGGCTGGCCGCCCTGCTGGTAGGGGGGTTGTCCGCCCTGCTGCGGGGGCTGGCCGAAACCGCCCTGCTGCCCGTACGGCGGGGGACCGCCGTGCTGTCCGGGCTGGCCCGGCTGGCCGTGCTGCCCGGGTGCGGGCGGCGGCGGGGTGCGGGGCGGGGCCTGGTCGCCGTAGCCCTGGCCGCCGGCGTGCTGGTGCGGCTGCTGGGCGCCCGGACGGGCCAGGTTCGCTCCGCAGCTCAGGCAGAGCAGATCGCCCGGCTGTACCGATTCATTGCAGTATGGGCAGTTCATGGTCTCCATGACACGTCCCCCGCGTGCACTCCGGCCTGTTCCAGCGTCGATGTGAGGTGATCGAGGTCACCTCGTCGCGGGATCCCGATGTAGTACACCCGCCTTCCCTCCGGCCCCTCGTCCACGGACACCTGCATGCGGGGCGTGTCGTCCCGGTTCGTCTCGTTCCCGGCCGCCTCGGCGTAGCGCTGCCGTCCGAGCCCGGACAGCGGCACGACGCGTTGGTTGGCCGACCCCCTCCAGAGTAGGGACCCTTCCGAGGAGTGTCGCCCCTCCGGGTTGAGCCGGTCGACGTACGGCCCCGTGATGACGGCGTCGCACCTGTTCAGGATCTCGCGGGCCGCGCGGGAGCGCGAGAGCCGTGTGTAGACATATCCGCTGTAGACGAGAATGTCCAACGGAATGCTCTCACGGCCGCGCTCGCCCTGCCAGGCGCGGATGC
This sequence comes from Spirillospora sp. NPDC049652, assembly GCF_040675125.1. Taxonomy (NCBI): domain Bacteria; kingdom Bacillati; phylum Actinomycetota; class Actinomycetes; order Streptosporangiales; family Thermomonosporaceae; genus Spirillospora; species Spirillospora sp. NPDC049652. The sequence goes on from NZ_JBFAOF010000205.1 coordinate 5,363, forward strand.
CGGAGACCAGTTCCAGCAGGGCCTCCGGCTGCTGGAACGGCTCCCCGCCGGAGATCGTCACGCCGTCCAGCGGCGCGGGCAGCGAGCGCAGCCACCCCAGCACCGCCTCCACCGGGACGGCCTTGGCGGGGTCGGCGTCCCAGGTGTCGCGGGACAGGCAGCCGTGGCAGTGCAGCGTGCAGCCCTGCGTCCAGATGCCCGCCCGCGTCCCGGGGCCGAGCGTGGTCACCGGATAGTGCGCCTTGGCCAGCAGCAGCTCCGTCATGCCCGGCTCACGCGACGTCCACGTGGACGATGCTGCCCTCGCGCCGGACGCCGGTCACGGTGATCTTCTCGTCCGGGACGAGGTCGCGGTCGAACAGCGCGCGGGCCAGCGGGTTCACGAAGTACGACTCCAGGGCCATGCCGATGCCGCGGCCGCCCTTGTCCAGCTCGGCGGTGCACCACTCGCGCAGCGTGCCGAGCGGCTCGCCCTTCACCGACAGGACGAGCCGGTGCTCGTCGGCCACCCGGCGGCAGATGTTGCCGAACTGCAGGTCGAAGATCCGGTCCGCGGCCTCCGCGCCGATGAAGTCGAACACCACGATGTTGTCGCCGAACCGGTTCAGCAGCTCCGGCCGGTTCAGCACCTCGGTGAAGTGGTCGGCGACCGCGCCCTTGATGCGCTGCTCGACGTCCTCGTACGGCATGCCGGGGATCACGTTGCGGACCCGGCCGGCCGAGCCGCTCCCGGTGGGGTCGTGCGCCGGGACGAACATCCCGAGGTTCGAGGTGAAGATCAGGATCGCCTCGGAGAAGTGCACGGTGTTGCCGCGCCCGTCGGTGAGCCGCCCGTCCTCCAGGATCTGCAGGAACTTGTCCAGGATCCGCGGGTGCGCCTTCTCGATCTCGTCGAACAGGATCACCCGGAACGGGTCCTCCCGGACGGCGTTGGTCAGCTCGCCGCCCGCCTCGTGCCCGACGTAGCCGGGCGGCGAGCCGATCAGCCGGTCCCCGGAGCCCTCGCCGGAGAACTCGCTCATGTCGAACCGCAGGTAGGCCGACTCGTCGCCGAACACCAGCTCGGTGATCGCCTTCGCCAGCTCGGTCTTGCCGACGCCGGTCGGCCCGGCGAAGAACAGCACGCCGCGCGGCCGCGACCCGGACCGCGTCGCCTGCGCGCCGGACAGGCCGAGCACCGCCCGCTTGAGGATGTCCAGGGTCTTGGTGACGGCCTGCGGCTGCCCGATCACCCGCTCCGGGACCCGCTTCTCGCCCTCCAGCACGCGGCGGCGCAGGTGGCCGCGGCTCCACGGGTTGTCGAGGACGCCGAGCTTGTAGGTGCGGACCGCGTCCGGCAGGTCGGCGAGCGAGACGTTGCGCTCCTTGGCCAGCCGGGTCACCTCGATCATCGACTGCAGCGTCAGCCCGTCGGCCTGCTCGGCGAACGCGTCGCACGCCTGCGCGGCGGTCTCGTCCGCGCCGACGTCGGTCACCCCGAACGCGCGGGCCAGCAGCCGCGCGGTCTCCTGCCGGTCGCCCAGGTGCGGGCGCGGGATCGTGATCTCGCGGACGTTCTCGTTCTCGGCGGTCAGCCACGGCGGCAGGTCGCCGGGCCGGTCGACCAGCCACAGCACCGGGTTGTACAGCGGCTTCGGCCGCTGGCCCCCCGCGACCCGCACCGGCCGGGCCGTCCGGGAGAGCTTGGCGCAGAACCGGAAGAAGTCGCGCTCGGCGGGCTCCAGGTCGGTGGGCGTCCGCGCGATCCGGGACGCCGAGTCGATCACGAACGCGGCGCGGACGTCCTCGGCGGGACGCGCGACCGCCGCCAGGTGCCGGGTCAGCGCCTCCAGCGACGGCTTGTCGTCCGGCTTGACCCGGCCGAGCAGCCGCTGCGCCTCGTCCGCCGCGGCCGGCGGGTGGATCTGGATGCCGTCCACGGCGTCGTAAACGACCATGAACGAGTAGCCGCTGGACCGCAGCGACTCCCACAGCAGGTCGCGCAGCGGCAGCAGCCGCGCGGGCGCGGCGCCGTCGCCGGGGGCGAGGAAGCTGTCGTACAGGTTCCCCGACAGCACGTACTGGGAGTGCACCGCCAGCGTCGCGTCCAGCTCGCGGATGAACGGCGGCCATCCCGGCAGCCGGCCGCCGAGGGTGGGGGACTCGATACTCAACGCTCACTTCTTCCGGTAGTCGTCGGGGCGGTCGCCCGGGTCATTCTCCAGGGCGGCGTTCCCTCGCCCTGGCCTGGGCCGCCCGCGTCCCAGTCTGCCGCGCCTCGGCGCGCACCGGGAGCCGCTCCACGCCGGGGGCGAGCCGCCAGGTCACGTCCGAGCCGATCCCCGCGTCCCGGAGCCGCTCCCGTGCCTCCTCGAACGCGTCGCACCACTCCTGTTCGCGCTCGACGTCCACGCGCCGGTCGTTCTCGCTCAGGACGGGCGTCGCGCGCATCATCTTCGCGCGCAGCTTCGCGTCGCCGTCCAGCCGCATCCGGACGCTGTGGTCGGGCCAGTCGCCCTTGGACAGCACGAGCGAGCCGTTGTCGGCGGTGACGGTTTCAAAGCTCTGCTGCACCTCGTAGCCGAGGTCCTCGAACGCCTTCGTCACCTCGGACAGGACGTACCGCCGCTCGGCCTCCGCCTGCTCGCGCGCGTCCTGCCGCTCCTGCTCCCGCCGCCGCTGCTCGCGGCGCGTGCGGGCGTTGTCGTTCGCCTTCTGGACGCGCAGCCGCACCTCGGTCAGGACGGTCTCGGCGTCGTGCGAGGCACCGGTGCCGGCGAGCAGCCTCGCGGCTTCGACGACCTCGCGGCGGTCCTCCTCGGCCGTGTCCGGCAGCAGCCGCGCAAGGACGCGTTCGAGCGCCGCGTCGATGCGCGCGGGCGGCGCCGCCGGTCCGGGAGCCGCGGACGACGTGTCGCTGGTCAGCGCCTCGGCGGTGAAGACCTGCGTGCCGATGTCGGTGGCGATCCTCCTGGAGAGGGCCGCCTCCGCCGCGTCCAGCTCGGCGTCGGCGCGGGCGCACCACGCGGTCAGGTCGTCGGACGCGTCGTCCTCGCCGGGCGCGGGCGGCGCGGGCAGGTTCTCCGCGCCGAGCTCGGCGAGGGCCCGGATGCGCGCGTTGCGCTCCACGACCTCGCGGAGCGCGCGTTCCAGGTCCCGCACCTCGGCGAGGCGGGCGCCGCGCGCCTCGGCCCGTCCGGCGGCGCGCTCCGCGAGCGCCTCCGCGCCGCGTCCGGCCAGCCCGCTCGCGCGGCCGAGCGCCCGGTTCATCCCCAGGGTGAGGACGACCGCCGCGTCCAGGACGATGTCGGCCTCGACGCCGCTGCTCATGATGTCCTTCCGTCGACGTTCGAAGTGATGTGGCTCTGGGCGGTGTGGTTCGGGCCGGTGTGGTCGCGGGCGGTGCGCCAGCGGTGCAGTCGGACGCCCGCGGCGACCGCGTGCGCGACGGCCACGGCCGGCATCACCAGCATCCACAGCAGGCCGCCCGCGGGCGTCACGGCGGCCAGGGCGATCAGCAGCAGGGCGAACATGACGCCGAACACCAGCGCGAGCGGGACGAATCCGCGCCGCCGTCCTGGTGAACCGCGCATGGCCTGGCCCATCTTGTTCATGCCGCGTCCGCTCGCCGACAGCGCCTTCGACGCGAACGCCCACGGACCGTGCGGCAGGTACTCGCCGCCCTGCGCACGCGCCACGAACACCTCGGCCCCGCACTGCACGGCCCACGCGAGCACGGCCACGAAGCCGAGCATCACGAACCAGCCGGACGGGCCGGTCTTCGTGCCGCTGCCCGACAACTGCGCGATGAGCCCGCTCCCGGCCAGCCAGAACACCAGGATCGGCAGCGACCAGCCGACGGCGCGCGTGACGGCCGCGTTCCTCTTCTCCAGCCGTGTCCGCTCCTGCTCGTCCCAGTGGCGGCGGAGCTCCTCAGTCCGGATCTCCTCCGCGCGGTGCTCGCGCCGCCGCGCCTCGGACTCGGCGGCCGCCTCCGGCTGCGTCCGGACGACCGCCAGCAGGCGCAGCGGATCGTCGTCGGCGGCCCCGTCCACCAGCCACCCGAACCACGGGACGTCCTCGCCGTACCGTCTCGCGGCGGCCCGTTTCAAAGCGTCCGCCGTCTCCGCCGGACGCGCCGCCAGCGCGAGCAGCGTCAGCAGCACGACGGGCGGCTCGTCCGGGGGCACCTCGCCCGCGACGGGCGCGTCCG
>NZ_JBFAOF010000206.1:0-9516 GCF_040675125.1 Spirillospora sp. NPDC049652
GCACGGTGACCGTCCGGCCGCGCGCGACGGCCTCCAGGCACGGGTCGACGTAGGCCATGTGCCAGCGGCTGTAGCGGCCGGGGTACTCCATGCCGGAGCTGAGCACGCCGCCGCGCCGCTCCCCCACGGCGGCGACGAGCGCGTTGAGCACATCGGACTTGCGCTCGGAGTCGACCGGGGCGGCCACACGGCGCACCCGCACTCCCCCGGCGGTCACGAACTCGCTGGTCAGCGGCTTTTGCTGGACGGTCTCCACCGCGGTGGCCCCTCGTCTGATCAAGGCCCCGGCACCGGTGGGAACGCGAAAGGCGACCGCCGGTGAGGGGCGATCGCCTGGTCGTCGAACGTGCGAAATAACCGGCGCCGCCTCAGCGGCGCCACCACCACTGGCGGTGGACGTCGGTTCGCATGCGCCGAGCGTACCCGGTCGCGCGCCGTGACCGCCACGTCCCGCCCGGAACACGCCGGTGGCCCGTCCGCCAGACCGCCGGGACCCGCCCGCGCCACCGCCCGGACGGGGTTCTGCCCGCGCGCCGTTCCTGGCAGGATGGACGCAAGGGATCACTTACTCACCTGTGCGGGAGGACGGCATGACCTCCACCGGAACCGGGCGCGCCAACACCGAGTTCGAGCTGCGCGGGGTGAACCACCTGGCGCTGGTGTGCCGCGACATGAAACGGACCGTGGACTTCTACCAGGGCGTCCTCGGAATGCCCCTGATCAAGACGATCGAGCTGCCGATGGGCTGGGGGCAGCACTTCTTCTTCGACTGCGGCGGCGGCAACGCGCTGGCGTTCTTCTGGTTCCCCGACGCGCCCGAGGCGGTGCCCGGCGTGTCGGCGCCCAGGAACCTCCCCGACCGCGGCGAGCTGCTGTCGGCGGTCGGCTCGATGAACCACATCGCCTTCGACGTCCCACCCGAGAAGCTCGAGGAGTACCGGGACAAGCTGGTCGCCAAGGGCATCGACGTCGGCGTCCTGCTGAACCACGACGACAGCGAGTTCGGCGTCGCCAAGGACGTCCACGACGGCGTCTTCGTCCGCTCCATCTACTTCAAGGACCCGGACGGGGTGCTGGTCGAGTTCGCCTGCTGGCTGCGCGAGCTGGACCGGCCCGAGGACGTCCGGCACGAGCCCCGCACCGCCGCCGACCGCACCGTCTGACCGGCCCGGCCCGTTCCGTTCCGGCCCCGCACCCCACCGCACCGCACCGCACCGCACCGCCGAAGGAGAAGCCCGATGCCCCGACTCCGCCAGGTCCCCCGCGCCGAGCTCCGGGAGCGGGGCGACGAGCTGGCGCTCTTCTTCTACGACCGGCTCTTCGGCGAGGACACCGACCCGACCGGGGGAAGTCCCACGGCGACCGGGTCGCCCGGGACGTGGTGGACGACGTTCGCCCTCGACCAGGCGATCTTCAAGCACTGCGTCAAGGGCTTCCAGGTGTACCGGGGCGTCCGGCTGGACCCGGTGCTGCGGGAGCTCGGGCAGACGCGGGCCGGATGGGCGCGCGGGAGCCAGTTCGTGTTCTCGCAGCACTGCAAGCAGATGCGGGCGCTCGGCGTGCCGGACGAGAAGGTCCAGGCGGTCGCCTACTGGGAGGTGTCGGACCTGTTCGACGAGCTGGAGCGGGCCGTCCTCGCCTACGCGGACGCGCTCGTCCTGAACGGCGGCCGGGTCCACGACGAGGTGTTCGCGACCCTCCAGAAGCACCTCCCGGACGAGCAGATCCTCGAACTGACCTACGTGACCTGCCTGTACGAGATGCACGCCACGATGGCGCGGGCCCTGCGCGTCGAGTTCGACGACCGGGACGACCCGATCGTCGAGGTCCCCGCCCCGGAGGGCTACGGCACCCGCGACATCGCCGACGACGTCGCGGGCGGCCGCCCGGCGGGCGGCTGACCCCACCGCCGGGCCAGATCACGCCCTCCGGGCCCACCGGCCCGCGATCCTCCTCCTGACCAGGCGTTTCACATAGTGGAACGCTCCACTCAGTCGTGCCGAGTCCGAGACCCGACCGTAATCGGACAAGCAGTAGGCTTCCGCCCACCCATCCCAGGTCAGGGGCTGTCTCACCTTTCGGACAGTCCCGGACGGCCCCGATGCGACACGACACGTGCGCGAGGAGGAGACCCCCCTTGTCCCCGAAGGCCCCACCCCCCGAACCCCCGGAGGCGGCCGCGCCCACCCGGCGCCGCTCGGACCACCACCCGCTCAACTGGCTGCTGGTCGTCCCGGTCGTCGTTCCCCTGCTGACCCTGCTGTTCAACCACGACGGGCCCCGGATCGGCGGATTCCCGGCGTTCTACTGGATGCAGTTCGCCTTCATCCCGCTCGGCGTCATCTGCACGGCCGTCGTCTACCAGGCGACCAAGCGCCGGAAGGGGGATGACCGGTGAAGGGCCACATGACCGAGTTCGTCGTCTTCGCGGTCCTGTTCGTGCTGGTCAGCGGCATGGGCTTCGTGGCGGCGCGGTGGCGGCGGCCGGAGAGCATGCACAGCCTGGACGAGTGGGGCCTCGGCGGCCGCTCGTTCGGCAGCTGGATCACCTGGTTCCTGATCGGCGGCGACCTCTACACCGCCTACACCTTCGTCGCCGTCCCGGCGCTGGTGTTCGGCGCGGGCGCGGCCGGCTTCTACGCCGTCCCGTACACGATCGTGGTGTACCCGCTGGTGTTCCTGGTCCTGATCCGGCTCTGGTCGGTGTCGCACCGGCACGGGTTCGTGACCCCGGCCGACTTCGTCCGGGCCCGGTTCGGCTCCCCGACGCTCGCGGCCGTCGTCGCCGTCACCGGCATCGTCGCGACGATGCCCTACATCGCGCTGCAGCTGGTCGGCATCGAGTCAGTGCTGAAGGCGATGGGCGTGAACGGGCACTGGCCGATCCTGATCGCGTTCGGGATCCTGGCGGCCTACACCTACCAGTCGGGGCTGCGCGCGCCGGCGCTGATCGCCTTCGTCAAGGACGCGCTGATCTACATCGTGATTATCGTGGCGGTCCTCTACATCCCGTCGAAGGTCGGCGGCTGGGGGAACATCTTCGACACGGCGCAGGCCAAGTTCGCCAAGTCCCCCGCGCCGAGCGACGGCGTCCTGCTGGACGGCACCAACCAGCTCAACTACGCGATGCTCGCGCTCGGCTCGGCGCTGGCGCTGTTCCTCTACCCGCACAGCATCACCGGCGTCCTGGCCAGCAAGAACCGGGACGTGATCAAGCGGAACATGGCGGCGCTGCCCGCCTACAGCTTCGTGCTCGGCCTGATCGCGCTGCTCGGCTACATGGCGATCGCCGGCGGCGTGAAGCCGCTGACGAGCGACGGCAAGCCGGACACCAACACGGTCGTGCCGGTGCTGTTCGACAAGATGTTCCCGGACTGGTTCGCGGGCGTGGCGTTCGCGGCGGTCGGGATCGGCGCGCTGGTCCCGGCGGCGATCATGTCGATCGCGGCGGCGAACCTGTTCACCCGCAACATCTACAAGGAGTTCTTCCACAAGGACGCGACCGACAAGCAGGAGGCGGTCGTCTCCAAGCTGGTCTCGCTGCTCGTCAAGGTCGGCGCGGTCGTCTGCATCCTGGCGCTGGACCCCGAGTTCTCCATCGACCTGCAGCTGATCGGCGGCGTCATCATCCTGCAGACGCTCCCGTCGGTCGGCCTCGGCCTGGTGACCAACTGGTTCCACCGGGGCGGGCTGATCGCCGGCTGGCTCGCGGGCATGGCGGCGGGTCTGTGGATGCTGTACGAGATCCCGAACCCGGCCAAGGGCAAGGAGCACTTCGGCGGCTCGGCCTACAAGCTGAGCGAGCTGGGCCTGGACACCAAGATGACGATGTACGTCGGCATCCTGGCGGTGCTGGTGAACCTGGTCGTGGCGGTCGTCGTCTCGCTGGTCCTGAAGGCCTCAGGCCTGAAGGACGGCGAGGACGCCACCACGCCGGACGACTACACGGCCGACGAGGACGACCCGAGGGTGCGCGATCTGGAGCTCTCCTCCAGCACGTGACCCTGACGCCTCGGCTCTCCGTGTGACCACGTGGACCCGGCCCGGCCCTCGCTCCCGGGGGCCGGGCCGTCGCGTTTCCCCCGAGCGCTCTCCGCTCCGCCGAGGGCGGGGGACGCTCGCGGGGCTGGTCAGTCCTCGATGTAGCGGGGGTGGGCGACGGCCAGCTTGTCCCGGACCATCGCGGTCAGGGCCTCCTTCACCTCGGCGTACCGGTCGTCCAGATCGCCGTCGCGGATGGCGGCGGCGAGCGCCGCGTCGTCGGGGAAGCCCAGGTCGCGCAGCCGCGCCCGGTGCCGTTCGGCGTGGTCGGCCCCTTGGTCCAGCTCGCGTTCGACGATGCCGAGGACGTTGATCGCGACGAGCGCGTGGAAGCGGGTGCGGCCCTCCAGCCCGGCGAGGACGTCCCGCTCCAGGAACTCGCGGACGGCGGCGACCAGTTCGGCGGGCCCCGGAACGTCGTGCGGTGACGGCATCGCGCGCCTCCCCCTCCTGGGACAGAATGCGATTCTAGGAGGTGGTCGGATGAGCTTCGAGGTTCCCGCGTCGGTGCGTCCCGTCCGCGACGCCGTGCACGCCTTCATGACCGAGCGGGTCGAGCCCGCCGAGCCGGTGCTGCGCCGGGGCGGCGCGGAGGCCCGGGGGACGATGGCCCGGCTCCAGCGCGAGGCGAAGGCCGAGGGGCTGTGGGCGCTCGGGCATCCCCGGGAGCTGGGCGGGGGCGGGCTGCCGTTCCTGGACTACGTGTACGTCAACGAGGTGCAGGGACGCAGCGAGTACGGCCAGGTCGCGCTCGGCACGTTCACGTTGCAGGACTCCCTGATGCTGCACCGGCACGCCGGCGCGGCGCAGCGAAAGCGGTTCCTGGAGCCGCTGGTGCGGGCCGAGATCTTCCCGAGCTTCGCGATGACCGAGCCGGGCGTGCCCGGCTCCGACCCGACGCGGATCACCACGTCCGCGACGCTGGAGGACGGCCAGTGGGTGATCCGCGGCCGCAAGTGGTTCACCACGTTCGCCGACCGCGCCGCCTACACGACCGTCATGTGCCGCACCGAGCCGGAGGCGCCGCCGCACCGGGCGTTCAGCATGATCCTCGTCCCGACGGACACGCCCGGCTACACGATCGTCCGCGACACCCCCGTCCTCGGTCTGGACGGCGGGCACTGCGAGGTGCTGTACGACGAGGTCCGGGTGCCGGGCGAGAACCTGCTCGGGGAGCGCGGGCACGGGTTCACCATCGCGCAGGAGCGCCTCGGCCCCGGCCGGATCTTCCACTGCATGCGCTTCCTCGGGCAGGCTCAGCGCGCCTTCGACCTCATGTGCGAGCGGCTGAACTCCCGCGCGGCGTTCGGCGGTCCCCTCGCCGGCAAGCAGCTGATGCAGCAGCACGTCTTCGACTCCTACGCCGAGATCCAGGCCGCGCGGCTGCTGACCCTGCACGCCGCGCACCGCATCGACCAGGGCGACCAGGCCCGGGTGGAGATCGGCGCGGTCAAGGTGGTGGCGGCGCGGATGCTGACCGCGGTCCTCGACCGGGCGATCCAGGTGCACGGCGCCCAGGGCCTCACCCCGGACACGCCGCTGGACGAGATGTACCGGCACGCCCGCGCGGGCCGGATCTTCGACGGGCCCGACGAGGTGCACGTCACGACCACGGCCCGGCGCCTGCTGCGCGAGTACGCCGACGGCCGCGGCTGGGAGTTCGCCCTGCGCTGACCCCTGCGCGCCCCCGCGCCTGCCCCCGGCGCCGGCCTCCGCCCGGCGCCGACTCGGGGCCGGTGGGACGAGGTCAACCTCGCGGTGCTGTCCGATAGCGGACGGACGCCGGGGCCTGCGGATTCCGGGGTGGCCGGATCAGGGCGCGGGGAGATCGCCGGGACCCGCCTAATAGGCAGGTTACTTTCCTGTTCATGTCGCAGCCAGCCCTGAGAAGACCGCCCCGGACGGCGGTGCTCGTTCCGGCCGCCGCCCTCGCGGCCGCCGGAGCGGCGGTGCTCGCGCCCGCGCCCGCGTCCGCCGCCTGCCACCCGGATCCGCGTGCGCTCCAGATGACGTGGCAGCCGGTCGACCACACGGTCACCGACGCCGTCTACTTCCGTGCCCGGCTCACCCTCGACGACCACGACCGCCGGTGCGGGCTCGGGTCGTCCGGGTGGGCCATGTACTTCACCTCCGTCCGGCAGCCCGCGGCCGTGCTGTCCGGGACGGCCGGCGACGTCGGCCGCAAGCAGCTCGCCGACCAGGGACTCAGCGTCGCGCGCGCCGACCGGGCGCAGAGCGGCGACTTCTACGTCCTCAAGCCGACCGCGGCGTTCCGGCCGGTCAAGCCCGGCGAGCGCCGCACGATCGACTTCAACATGGAGCTGTGGGCGCTCCAGAAGACCGACGCCCCGGCGGGATGGAGCATCTCCTACGACGGCGGCACGCCGCGCTGGGTGCCCGCCAAGTCCCTGCTCGACCCGACCGACCCCAAGCAGACCAAGGCGTTCAGCGGCGACAACCGGCCGGTGCAGGACGCCGCCCGCCGGTACGCCGACAACACCTCGACCAGGCTCTCGCTGACGCTGCAGCAGAGCATCGTGCCGCAGCCCCTGTCGGCGAAGGCGTCCGGCGGGACGGTCGCGATCGGCGGCGGCTCGGACGTTCGCGCCCCCCGGAGCCTGGAGGGCGAGGCCGGGTACCTGAAGTCGGCACTCCGCGACCTCACCCGGGCCCGCGGCGTGCCGATCACGCTGCGCACCGACCCGAAGCTGGACGTCGACCACGACGGCAAGCCGGACGCCGAGGGCTACACGCTCTCCACCACGTCCGGCGTCCAGATCACCGGGACGGACGCCGCCGGGGTGCTGCACGGCATCCAGACGCTGCGGCAGCTCGTCCCCGCCAAGGACTACCAGGCCGCGGCGGCCGGGCACGGCGGCGGCGCGGCGCGGGTGCCGCGCGCGGTGGTCGCCGACGCGCCGCTGTTCTCCTTCCGCGGTCTCGCCATCGACGTGGGCCGCCACTTCGAGAGCCGGCAGACGATCCAGAAGTTCCTGGACCTGATGTCGTTCTCCAAGCTGAACAAGCTGCACCTGCACCTCACCGACGACGAGGGCTGGCGGCTCCAGATCCCCGGGCTGCCGGAACTCACCGGGTTCGGCGCGCACCGCGCGTTCGACCCGGACGAGAAGAACGCGCTGCACCAGGGCATGGGCTCGGTGAACGACCTCGGCGGCGGGGACGGCATCGCGGGCAAGGCCCGCAACCAGACCCAGGCCAACCTCGGCCGCCCCCCGGCGTACCAGGGGTACGAGCCGGACGTGCTGAACTTCGTCGGCAAGGGCAGCGGCTACTACTCGGTGGCCGACTTCCAGACGATCCTGCGGTACGCCAAGGCCCGGCACATCGAGGTCATCCCCGAGTTCGACTTCCCGGCGCACGCGCGGGCGGCCGTCCAGTCGATGGAGCGCCGCTACAGGAACAGCGGCGACGCCACGTACCGGATGCTCGACCCGGCCGACACCTCGCACCACGTGAGCGTCCAGGGCTACACCGACAACATGGCGAACCCGTGCCTGCCCGGCACCTACCGGTTCCTGAGCAAGGTCGTCGGCGAGGTCAAGAAGATCTACGCGGGGGCGGGCGCGCGGCTCGGCCGCATCAGCCTCGGCGGCGACGAGCCGCCCGGCGCGCCCGACACCTGGTGGTCCGGCTCGCCCGCCTGCAAGAGCAACCCCGAGACGGCGGGCAAGGGCGGCGAGGAGCTGAAGAACCTGTTCTTCAGCAAGTGGAACGACATCGCCCGCACCGCCGCGCCGCAGACCTCCGGCTGGGAGGACATCACCGACCCGACCACCCCGTTCCGGCTGAAGGGCTTCACGCCGCTGCCGTGGCAGAACGTGTGGGGCTGGGGCCGCGAGGACTGGGCCTACCGGTTCGCCAACGCGGGCACGCCGGTGATCCTGGCGCACGCCACCAACCTGTACATGGACCTCGCCTACAACAAGGACCCGGACGAGCCCGGCTACTACTGGGCCGAGTACGTCGACGAGAAGTCCACCTTCACCTACCAGCCGTTCAACGTGTACGCGAACGCGACCGAGGACCGCTGGGGCAACCCGATCACCCCGAACCCGTCCTGGACGAAGCTGACCGCCGAGGGACGCAAGAACATCCTCGGCATGGAGGCGCAGCTGTTCGGCGAGAACGGGATGACCCCGCAGCTGCGCGAGTACCAGGCCTTCCCCAAGCTGCTCGGCGCGGCCGAGCGGGCGTGGAACCGGAACACCCCGTCGCCCGAGCGGATGCCCGCCGCGTGGAACGTCTTCACCAACACGCTCGGGCAGGTCACCTTCCCGCTGCTGTCGTCGTACCGTCCGGTCGGGCTGCCGGGGACCGGGGTGAACTACCGGATCCCGTTGCCCGGCGCGAAGATCGACGGCGGGACGCTCAGCGCCAACGTCCGCGACCCCGGGCTCGCGATCGAGTACTCCACCGACGGCGTCCGGTGGAAGGGGTACCCGGGGCCCGTCCGGGTCGGCGCGTACGCCCTCACCCGCACCCGCGCGGTGGACGGCCGGACCAGCCGGATCTCGCCGGTGGCCGTGCCGGGGTGGAAGCCCGGCGACTCCTACCGGCCGGGTGCGCTGGTCGCCTACCAGGGTGAGCTGTTCCGGGCGGTGCGGCCGGGGTCCGGCCAGGCCCCCGACGTCTCACCCGCCGCCTGGCGGCTGATCCAGTAGCCCGCTGATCCAGTAGTCCGCTGATCCGGGGGTCATGCGTGCGCCCCGGACGGTCATGCCGGCCGGGGCGCACGGTAAAGACTTCACCGGTCCCCCCTTGAGCCCGCGCGCGCCGGGAAGACCCGACGTGACCGGAGAAGCACTTCGGTCACCACCGCATGTTTCGGGGGGAACCGTGCGCCACGTGACCGTCCGCCACACCACCGCCCGCTCCGGGTCCGCCCGGAGCGGGCGCTCGCGCTCGGCGGCCGCCCGCTCGTCACCGGTCCGGAGGGGGGCGGCGGGAGCGGCCCTGGCCGGGGCCGTGCTCGCGGGCGGTGTGGTCCTGTCCGGCGGCCCGGCCCGCGCGGACGATCTGGACGTGTCGCCGGGCGTGGTGCGGCCCGGCCAGTCGATCACCGTGTCCGGGGGCTGCCAGACCACCGACCGGTACGTGACCATCACGGGCGCCGCACGCGGCAAGGGCGTGGTGAACGACGGCTGGTTCAGCGTCCGGGCCACCCCGAACAGGACCGGCGACGGCCGGTACACGATCACCGCGAAGTGCATCACGTCCAACTACTCGCAGAACGGCGCGTACCGGATCGGGAAGCGGCACGCCGGCCGCGAGCGGTACGAGCACCACCGCCCGTACGGCGGGGCGATGACGGGCGGCGGCGGCACGCAGGGGCCGGACGTCCGGTGGACCGGCCTCGGCCTGCTGATGCTCGCCGGCGCCGCCGGGATCGGCGGGGTCGCGCTGAAGCGGACGCGGGCCGCCCGCGCCCGCGCCTGACCCCGAGCCGCATGCCCG
>NZ_JBFAOF010000207.1:0-9503 GCF_040675125.1 Spirillospora sp. NPDC049652
CGGCGTCGGCGGGGCGGCGGCCGCGCCGCCCGCGGCCGGGGCCGTGGTCACCGGGGGGTTCGCGGCCGGCCGGGAGCCCGGCTGGTAGTCCGCGAAGAAGTTCCACCACGCCTCGTCAACGGAATTGGGGTCTTCGAGGTACTTCTGGTACAGCTCGTCGACCAGCCATTCGTTGGCACCGAAGTCTGTGGTCTTGGGGTCGGCACTGGAATGCGCTGACTCTGTCGACACGGCGGAGATCGCCCTCTTCCGCAGCTCGCAGGTGAGTTCTGAGACGAGTCAAGGCTACTCGCACTTGGGCCCCCACCATGCCAGCGCCCGGCTACCCCCCACGGCCGAACCTCAAAACCGTAGATTTTGCCCAAATCTACGGTGCGGAATCGGCGACCCACGCCACACTCGCGGCCCCGGGAAGGCGCGAGTGTGGCGACCGTCTCACCGGAGCCGGGCTCCGGGGCGGATCAGTGGGTGTGCTCGGGGACCGTCGGGCCCTCGCTCGACTGGACGAGCACGAAGCCCTGGCCCTGGAAGGCGAGCTGCATGGCCTCGCCGCTGCCGCGGCCGATCAGCGCGGCGGCCTTGATGGTGCGGTTGACGCCGATCTGGAGGCTGGTGCTCCAGGCCACGGCCGCGTCGCCGTCGGCGAACGTGGGGGCCCGGCCCGCGTCCAGCATGACCGGGGCGCCGTGGGTGTGGACCGCGACCCAGCCGGTGCCGCCGATCGTGGTGTTGAACAGGCCGCCGGACATGACGCCCGCGCCCTGCACCCGCTTGATGTCGGTCTGCAGGTGGGCGTCGTAGGCCAGGATGTTCTTCCCGTTGACCGTGATCTGCTCGTTCTCCAGGTAGAACAGGTGGATGTCCTCGGCGTTGTGGGCGAGGAACAGCAGGCCCTGCCCCTTCGCCCGCATCAGCGGCGCGCCCTCGCCGGTCAGCGCCTTCTTGAGGAACTTCCCGACGCCGCCCGCGCCCTGGTACTCGAAGTCCATCTGGCCCTGGAAGGCGACCATGGCGCCCTGCCGGGCGATGACGTCTCCGTTGAGGTGGACGCGGAGCATCTTGGCGTTCTGGAGCGCGAAGTGGCCGGGGACGGGCTCGCCCTGGTCCATGTTGTTGAAGAAGGGGCTGCGCATTTTCTGAGGGAGACCTTTCGAGCCTGTTCGGATGGCCGACGCCGCGGGCTGCGTCCCGGAAGGCGGGACAGGATAGTGGTCGAACCTGAACGGTCCCTGAACGCGACTCTTTGGCGATGGAGCAACCGATGGAATGAAATCGGGGTGAAGCGCTCAGGAAGGGCCGAGTCGGGCACGGTCGTGCGGGGCTGTCCAGTCAACGTCCGGGCCCTTCGGAACGATCCCGGACGGATTGATGAACTTGTGCGTCACGTAGTAGTGCCGCTTGATCTGGCCGAAGTCGGTCGTCTCGCGGAACTCGGGCCGGGAGTAGAGGTCGCGGGCGTAGCCCCACAGGTTCGGGTAGTCGACGATCCGCCGCAGGTTGCACTTGAAGTGGTCGTGGTAGACGGCGTCGAAGCGGGCGAGGGTCGGGTAGAGGCGGACGTCGGCCTCGGTGATCCGGTCCCCGAGCAGGTAGCGGCGGCCGGCCAGCCGCTCCTCCAGGCGGTCGAGGGTGGCGAACAGGGCGTCCACCGCCTCCTCGTAGACCTCCTGCTCCGTGGCCATCCCGGCCTTGTAGACGCCGTTGTTGACGGTCGCGTAGACGAGGTCGTTCAGCTCGTCGATCTCCGGGCGCAGCTTCTCGGGGTAGAGGTCCGGGGCGCCCGGCCGGTGGAACGCGGTGAACTCGGTCTCGAACATCGTCGTGATGTTCGGGAAGTCGTTGGTGACCAGGCGTCCCGTCACGGTGTCCCAGACGCAGGGGACGGTGTACCGGCGGCCGGTGTAGCCGGGGTCGCTGGCCAGGTAGAGCTCGGACAGGAAGGTCGCGCCGGTCACCGGGTCCGGCTCGGGGAAGCGCCAGCCGCGCTCGTCCCGGATCGGGTCCACCACGCCGAGCGAGACCACGTCCTCCAGGCCGAGCAGCCGCCGGACGATCATGCTCCGGTGCGCCCACGGGCAGGCGTAGGACACCAGCAGCCGGTACCGGCCGGCCTCGGCGGGGTACGGGCCCGACCCGTCCGCCGTGATCCGGTCGGTGAACCGGTTCGGCTGCCGGACGAACCGGCCGCCCTTCATCTCCTTGGGGGTGTCCGTCATCTGCGCGGCCCCCGCGTCACCCGCGGCCGTGGCCGCCGGTGCCGTGGTCGCCGGTGCCGTGGTCTCTGTCGCCGTGTTCCCTGCGGCGGCCGGGCCGGCCGCTCTCTCCTGCGCGGTCATGTCCGCGGTCCTCTCGTGGACGGATAATCCCGGACCCCTCCAAAGTAGGGCCTTCCCTGCGACTTCAGAGGGATCCGCCCGGCCCCGGCCGCTGGCTACCATGACGCCGTAACGCCCCGCGAACCGCGCGGGGCTCTTCGGCGGGGGACGGGATGCTCGAGAACTTCAGCGCCTTGACGGACGGCCTGCCGCCCGCGCTCATCTACCTGATGATCGCGGCGCTGGTGTTCGCCGAGGCGGCGCTGTTCTTCGGTTTCGTCCTGCCGGGCGAGACCGCGATCGTGGTCGGCGGCATCCTGGCCAGCCAGCACCGGCTGTCGCTGCCGCTGCTGCTGGTGATCGCGGTGGTCGCCGCGGTGACCGGCGACTCGGTCGGCTACGAGATCGGCCGCAAGCTCGGGCCGCGGCTGCTCACGACCAGGGTCATGGTCCGGCACGAGAGCAAGGTCGCCAAGACCCAGGACATGATCCGCAGGCGCGGCGGCCTCGCGGTGTTCATCGGCCGCTTCACCGCGCTGCTGCGCGCGCTGATGCCCGCGCTCGTCGGCATGTCGAAGATGCCGTATCCGAAGTTCCTGCTGTTCAACTTCATCGGCGGCGTCGTCTGGGTCTGCACGTTCACGCTCGGCGGCTACTTCGCCGGGACGGCGTTCGAGCACGTCGCCAAGCTGGCCGGGCAGGGCCTGGCGATCGGTATCGCGGTGATCGCGGTCGTCGCCCTGGTGGTCTGGCACTTCCGCAAGAAGAAGCGGGAGGAGGCCGAGGAGGCCGCCGCCCGCCAGGAGCACGAGCAGGAGACCGTCCAGGGCTGACCGCCCGGTTCCGCTCGCTGACCGCCCGGTTCCGCGCGCCGGCGGCGCCCGCTCCCGGTCAGGGGCGGGCGTCCGCCATGTGGTGGACGGAGGCGCGGCCGAGGACGGGCGGCAGGTCCAGGAAGGTCCGGACGCCGGCCGGCGCGGCGCACACGACCGGGACGGCGTTCACCGCGTGCGCGGCCGCGGCGGCGATGCCGTTGGTGACCCAGTCCTCCCCGGTGGTGAGGGTGATCGACGGACGGCCCTCGACCCGCACCGAGTAGCCCGGCCGGCCCCACTCGGGCGCGACGGCCGGGCCCGCCTTGTAGACGGTCTCCAGCCCGATGGCCGGGCGCCCGCCGACCATCGCGCTGAACGTCCAGCGGACGGCCGCGACCGTGCCCGCGCGGACGGTCCCGGCGGCGACCCCGATGTCCTCGGTGGTGAGCCGGTAGGCGACGTCGGTGTCCACCTCGGGCGGGGCGAGTCCGAGCCCGGCGGCGACCAGGTGCAGGCTCTCGCCGAAGTGGGTGCGCATGACCGGGCGGGCGTGCCGCAGGAAGGCGCCGAACTCCTCCTCGGTGCGGCCGAGGCCGACCAGGTGGCGCAGCATCCGCGGCGAGGGGTGCCCCGAGAAGTCCGAGCACTCGCGCGCGAACACGTGCGTGACCTGCCGCGACAGCCGGGACAGCAGCAGGGGCATCATGTCCGACATGAAGCCCGGGTTGACGCCGCAGCCGTGCAGGGACGTCCCGCCGCGCGCGCACGACTCCTCCAGGGCCGCCATGAGCTCCGGGCCGTGCGCCGGCGGGTAGACGTAGCCGGTCGTCGCGACGACGTTCTTCCCCGAGGCCAGCAGCGCGTGGACGGTGTCCAGGTCGGCGAACGGCGCGCCGCCGGGGGCCGGGGCGTAGACCACGCAGTCGGCGTCCAGGTCGAGCAGGGCCTCGGTGGACAGGGTGGCGGCGATCCCGGTGGCGCCGCGTCCGGCGAGGGCGCCCGCGTCGATGCCGTCCTTGGCGGGGTCGAACACCCGCACCCCGGCGAGCTCCAGGTCCGGCCGCTCCAGGACGGCCCGGATAGCGCTCCGGCCGAGCGCGCCGGTCGCCCACTGGATGACGCGGAGCGGACGGTCGCCGGGGCGCGCGGCGGGGCGCGCGGCGGGGCGCTCGCCGGGAAGGTCGGTCATTGCTGTCCTCCGTGCTCGCCGGACGGGGGTGGTTTCGGGGGAAAGCCGGTGATCCGGAGCAGAGGAGACTACGCGGGATGCCCCGTGACGTGGGCTGGTTGGCGAGATTTCCCCGTCGCGTCCCGCGCGTGCCGGGGAAGGCGGGGACCCCGAAGCCGAGCGGGATTCGGTCGGATGGTATCCAGTAACCGCCCAGAGTGATTACCTGGGAGTAGCAGCCGCCGCGAGGTGAGGAGAACCGGATGACGGAACTGCGCTATGACGGGCGCGTCGCGATCGTGACGGGCGCCGGGCACGGGCTGGGCCGGCAGCACGCGCTGGAGCTGGCCGCGCGCGGCGCCAAGGTCGTGGTCAACGACCTGGGCGGGGACCGCTCGGGCGTCGGCGCGTCCGCGGGCCCGGCGCAGGAGGTCGTGGACGAGATCACCAAGAACGGCGGCGAGGCCGTCGCGAGCCCCGACAACGTCGCGACGCCGGAGGGCGCGGAGGCCATCGTCACGGCGGCCCTCGACGCCTTCGGCAAGATCGACATCGTCGTGAACAACGCGGGCATCCTGCGCGACAGGTCGTTCAAGAACATGGCGGTCGAGGAGTGGGACGCGGTCATCGCCGTCCACCTGCGCGGCTCGTTCCTGGTCACCAAGGCCGCCTGGCCGCACCTGCGCGAGAACGGCCACGGCCGGATCGTGAACACCTCGTCCCCGGCGGGCCTGTTCGGCAACTTCGGCCAGGCGAACTACTCCACCGCCAAGATGGGCCTGGTCGGCTTCACCAAGACGCTCGCGCACGAGGGCGCCAAGTACGACATCAAGGCCAACGCCATCGCCCCGGTCGCGTGGACCCGCATGACCGAGGACCTGCTCCCCGCCGACTTCGCCGACCGGCTCGGCGTCGACAAGGTGACCCCGCTCGTCGCCTACCTCGCGCACGAGTCCAACCCCGACTCGGGCGAGGTCTACACCGTCGGCGGCGGCCGGATCGCGAAGATCCTGGTGGCCGAGGGGCCCGGCTGGGGCACCTCGGACGAGCTGACCGTGGAGACCGTCCGGGACAACTGGGCGGCGATCAACGCCGCCGAGCCGCACATCGTCCCGCGCAACGTCGGCGAGCAGATGGGACCGCTGATCCAGCAGCTCGGCTCCTGACCCGATGGGCTCGCTGAGCCTCGACCGGCGGGACGGGGTGCTCACCGTCGCCCTGTCCCGCCCGGAGCGGCTGAACGCGGTCACCGCCGAGCTCACCGAGGAGCTGCTGGACGTCCTCAACGGGCTCATGGGCGACGCGCGCACCCGCGTGGTCGTCCTGACCGGCGAGGGCCGCGGCTTCTGCTCCGGCATGGACCTCCAGGGCGGCGAGCGGGATGGTCCGGCCGCCGAGGGACGCGTCCAGCGGCTCTACCGGGGCATCGCGCGCGGCGGCGAGGTCACCGCGCGGCTGCGCGAGATCCCGCAGCCGGTGGTCGCGGCCCTGCACGGCCCCGTCGCGGGCATGGGCGTCTCCTGGGCGCTCGCCTGCGACCTGCGCGTCGCCGACCCGACGACGCGGTTCGTCGTCCCGTTCACCGACCTCGGCCTGTCCGCGGGCGACTGCGGCCTGTCCTGGCTGCTGCCGCGCCTGGTCGGGCCGGCCAAGGCCGCCGAGCTCGCCTACCTCGCCGAGCGCTTCGACCTGGACGCCGCCGACGGCCTCGGCCTGATCACCCGGCGCTCCGCCGAAGGCGAGGACCTCGCCGACGCCCACGCGCTGGCCGACCGCCTGCTCGCCAAGTCCCCCTACGGCCTGCGCCGCACCAAGGAACTCCTGAACGCCTCCCTGGACGCCCCCGGCCTGCGCACCCACCTGCTGACCGAGACCAGCGTCCAGACCCTCGCCTTCTTCACCAAGGACCTGGTCGAAGGCATGACGGCCACCCTGGAGAAGCGCCCGCCCGACTTCAAGAACCAGTGAGCGAAACGAAGATGCCGATGTCCGTGGACATCGGCATCTTCGTTTCGTGCTTCCTCAACGCAGAGCTGCCGCGAGAGCCTCTGCGTAGCGCAGGGCGGCGAGGCGGGCGAGGGCCGGGTGGGCGCCGAGGGGGGCGGCGGCCGTGCCGCCGACGGCGGCCGCGGCGCGGGTGATGCGGTCGGGGGAGACCTCGGGGCCGATCAGGTGCGGCGCGAGCGCCACGGTGCGGACGCCGGAGGCGCGCAGCTGGTCGGCGGCGCCGCGCAGGGCGGCCTCGTCGTCCAGGGACGCGGTGAAGACCGGGCAGGCGAGCCGGGACGCCAGCAGCACGCTGGTGATCTCGGCCTGCCGGACCGCGGCCTGGTCGCCGGGCGGGGCCACCACGACGCCGCCGGCCTCGGTGACCATGGTCATCATCCGGATCCGGTCGGCGCGGGCGAGGCCGGACTCGGCGAGCCGGTCGTGCAGCGCCTCGGCGATCAGCGGGTGCGGGCCGAGCGGGTCGGCGGCCACCACCGGGACCGGCGCGGTCGCGACGGCCGCGGCCACCACGCTCATGATCGCCGGATCCGGTCCGGTGACCAGCGGGACCACCACCGCGGCGGGCTCGTCCGGACGCGCCGGGGCGAGCCGGGACAGCACCGCGCCGAGGCCGTCCGGGCCGCCGCCCAGACTCGCGACCACGGCGGGCTGGCCGGTGTTCTCCAGCTCGACCGCGCGGGCGAGGTCGCCCGCCATCGCCCCGGCCTGCCCGCTCGCCGGTCCCGGTACGGCCAGGACGAGCGCGGGCGAGCCCGGCGGCAGAAGGAAGGATTCGTCTCCGCGGTGCCGTCCTCCGCGCAGGGCGCGGGAACGACGCGACGGAAGTGCCTCGGATGCCTGGCTTTCGGGAGTCACGGCGGGAATCGTAACGCCGTCGGTTGCGCACCGGAACTCACGGTGTCCGCGCGGGGGGCGTTCGGCGGGGTGCGGCGGCCCCCGCCGTGACCCGGACAACGCCCTCGACAACGGCGGTCCGGTGGGGTGGACAACAGGCCGGTCACGAACAGATCGCGGACGGGGCGGCGCGTCGTGATCGCGGCATAGTAGGCTCCGCAGACCCCCGCACAATACGCATCGGGAGGTAATCCCGCAGATGTCGTCTAAACGACGGCGGTTCTCCTCGATTCGGACGAGGATCGCCGTGCTGGCCCTGGTGCCGCTCGTGTCCCTGGTCGCCCTCTGGGCGTTCGTCACGACGGTCCTCTTCGGCAATGCCAACAGCCTGCTGCAAGGGGGCAAGTTCCAGGACAAGGTGCTGCTGCCCTCGCAGCGGCTGCTCGTGGAACTCCAGAAGGAGCGCCGCCTCACCCAGGTCTACATCGGCTCGCACGGGACGCGCTTCAAGGTCGACCTGTCGTCGCAGCGCGACCACACCGACGCCGCCGCCGCGGTCGTCCGCGACGGCGTGCGCGACAAGGCGCTGCGCGGCACCGTCGGCGCCGAGGAACTGCGGGCGATGGACGCGCTGGTCGCCAGGGCCCGCAACCTCCCGGCCGTCCGGCACGCCGTGGACAGCGGCGGCCTGCAGCGCGCGGGCGCGCTCACCGAGTACAACGCGATCGTCGACGCGGGGTTCTCCGTCTACAACAACGGCACCCCGAGCGGGGACGGCACGCTCGCCGTGGACGCCCGCACGCTCACCGCGCTCGCCCGCGCCCACGAGTACCTGTCCCGCGAGGACGCGCTGCTCGCCGGGGGACTGGCCGCCGGCCGCGTCACCGTCGCCGAGCGCGGCGAGTTCGCCCGGCTGAGCGGCGCCCAGCGCACCCTGTACGCCGACACCGCCCCGATGCTGACGCGCGAGGACCGCGTCGAGTGGTCCCAGATCGAGCAGTCGCCGGTGATGACGCAGCTGCGCGAGATGGAGGACCACGTCGTCCAGAACATCTCGCCGTCGGAGCGGCGGCTGCGCCGCGGCGCGCCGCCGGTCGACGACGACGCCTGGCGGTCCGCCTCCGAGATCATGCGGGACCGGCTGTACAAGTTCGAGAACCAGGTCCTGGAGCACATCATCCGGGACGCGCGCGGCGTCGGCATGGACGTGTTCTTCCAGCTCGGCGTCGCCGGCGGGCTCGGCCTCGTCGCGGTCATCGCCTCGTCGGTGATCGCCTGGCGGGTCGCCCGGCGGCTGGTCGAGGAGTGCCGCCGGCTGGCGTCCCAGGTGGGCGACTTCGCGCGCAACCGGCTCCCGGTGCTCGCCGACGCCGCCCGGCACGGCAAGCCGTTCGACCTCGCCGACGCCCTCGGCGGGGAGGAGAACCGCGACTACCGGATCCTGGAGATCCGGCGCATCTCGCGCGCGTTCGTCCGCACCCGCGACGCCGTCCTCACGGCCGCGGCGGGCGAGCTGGCCGCGCGGCGCGGCGTCAACGAGGTGTTCGTGAACCTCGCCCGCCGCAACCAGGCGCTGCTGCACCGGCAGCTCGGCCTGCTCGACACGCTCGAGCGGCGCACCGAGGACCCGGCCGAGCTCGCCGACCTGTTCAAGCTCGACCACCTCGCCACCCGCATGCGGCGGCACGCCGAGGGCCTGGTGATCCTCGCGGGCAAGCACGCGGGCCGCGGCTGGCGCAACCCCGTCCCGCTGGTGGACGTGGTGCGCGGCGCGGTCGCCGAGGTGGAGGACTACCCGCGGGTCCGGGTGCAGCCGCTGCCCCGGCTGTCGGTGGTCGGCTCGGCCGTCACCGACGTGGTGCACCTGCTCGCCGAGATCGTGGAGAACGCCACCGCGTTCTCCCCGCCCGGCGCGCCCGTGCTGGTCAGCGGCCACCGGGTCGGGCACGGCCTGGCCGTCGAGGTGGAGGACCGCGGCCTCGGCATGGACGAGGAGGCGCTCGCCGACGCCAACGCCCGGCTCTCCTCGCCGCCCGACTTCGACCCCGCCGACAGCGCCCGGCTCGGCCTGGCGATCGTCGGGCGGCTCGCCGCCCGGCACGACGTCAAGGTCACGCTGCGGCCGTCCCCGTACGGCGGCACCACGGCGATCGCGCTGCTGCCCGAGGCGCTGCTGGTGGACAACCCCGAGCCGGTCGCGGTCGGACGCCGCTCCACCGGCTCGATGTCCCCGGCCCCGCTGGCGGACGCCACGGTGTCCGCCAACGGCCGCGTCGCCGTCGCCTCGCCGGCCGCGCAGCCGGTCGTGCGGCTGGTCGCCGAGCCCGGGGCGGACGACGGCGCCGCCGGTTCGGGACGGAC
>NZ_JBFAOF010000208.1:0-9431 GCF_040675125.1 Spirillospora sp. NPDC049652
CGGTCCGGATGGCCGACGCGCGCCACACTCCCGCGAGCAGCCGCCGCCATACGGCGAGCGGGAACAGCTCCGCGTCGGGCGTGCCGACGCGGAAGTCGTACACCGCGGGCGCGGCGGCCGCAGGCTCCGCCGAGAAGGCCGGCCGTTCCGCTGCGGCGGCCGCAGGTGCCGCTGCCAAGGCCGCAGGTTCCGCTGCGGAGGCCCTGGTCGCCGCTGCGAAGGTCGCAGGTTCCGCTGCGGAGGCCAGCGGTTCCACTGCGGAGGCCGTCGCTTCCGCTGCGACGGTCGCCGGGGCTTCCGGGGCGTCCCAGAGGGGGCGGGGGCGGACGGCGTCACCTTCCGGGCCGTTGCGGGTGCGGCCGACGGGGGCGCGGCCGACGAACGTGCCGGATCCGACGCGGGCGACCAGCAGCCCCTCGGCGGTCAGCCGCTCGTAGGCGACCGCGACGGTGTTGCGCGACACGTTCAGGCGGCGGGCGAACTCGCGGGTGGGCGGCAGGCGCTCCCCCGGACGCAGCCGGCCGTCGAGGATCGCGTCCAGGAGCTGGCGGTGGATGCGCGCGGTGAGGTCACCCGAGCCGTCCAGGCTGATGTGCAGGTCGATCGCGATTGGCCCATCGAGTTACGCGGATATTGGCACTACCCGCCGCCAATCGTAGGCCGTTGACTGGTGTCCGCGAAACCGTGAACGACCGAGGAGTACCCCCTTGACCACCGTCGACATGTGGTTCGACCCGAAGTGCCCCTGGGCCTGGAACGCCTCCCGCTGGCTGCTCGAAGTGGAGCGCGTCCGGGACGTGGAGGTGCGCTTCCATGTCATGAGCCTCTGGCTGCTGAACGAGGGGCGCGAGGGCCTGGAGGACTGGTACCGGCGCTGGCTCGCCGACACCCTCGGGCCGGTCCGCGTGGCGATCGCCGCCGAGCAGAAGTACGGCACGCCCGTCCTGCGGGACCTCTACAACGCGCTGGGCGACCGCATCCACCACGACAGGACGCCGATCGGGCGGGACCTGTACGTGAGCGCCCTGGAGGCCGCGGGCCTGGACCCCGCCCTCGCGGACGCCGCCGACACCGACGAGTTCGACGAGGCCCTGCTGGCCAGCCACCACGCGGGCCTCGACCCGGTCGGCGAGGACCTCGGGACCCCGGCCCTCCACGTCCCGGGCCCGGACGGACGCGTCAACGCGTTCTTCGGGCCGGTCGTCACGCCCGTCCCGCGCGGGGAGGACGCGGGCCGCCTCTGGGACGGCGTCCTGCTCGTCTCCGGGTCGCCCGGGTTCTTCGAGCTGAAGCGCGGGCGCACCGAGTCCCCGCGCGTCGGATGAACGGCCTGCTCCCGCCCGCCGGTCCGGCCCGCGTCCTCGCGCTCGGCCAGCTGGTCAGCGCCGTCGGGGAGGGCGCGTTCTACGCCACCTCGGCGCTGTTCTTCACCCGGGTCGTGGGCCTGTCGGCGTCCGAGGTGGGGAGCGCGCTGACGGTGGGCTGGAGCTGCGGGATGCTGGCCGGGGTCCCGCTCGGCCACCTGGCCGACCGGCGGGGCCCGCGCCGCACCACGGTGGAACTGGCCCTGGCGACCGGGGCGGCGCTGGGGGCGCTGCTGTTCGTGCGGTCGTTCCCGCTGTTCCTGCTGCTGGTGAGCGTGTACGCGGGCTGCCAGGGCGGGCTGAACTCGGCGCGGCAGGCCCTGTTCGCGGGACTGGTCGAACCGGCCCGCCGGACGGTGGTGCGCGCGCACCTCCAGTCCACCCTGAACGCGGGACTCGCGGTGGGCGCGGGCCTGGGCGGTCTGGCCCTGACGTTCGACACCGCCCCGGCCTACCTGACGGTCCTGGCGATGGACGCCGTCACCTTCGTCCTCGCCGCCCTCGTCCTGCGACGGCTTCCCGAGGTCCCGCCTGCCGCGGAGACCTTCACCGGCGGACCGCGCCTGGTCGTGCTGCGCGACCGCCCGTACGCGATGCTCACGCTGCTGAGCGCCGTGATGTACCTGAACATGCCGATCCTCAGCCTCGGACTGCCGCTGTGGATCGTCGGGCACACCGACGCGCCCGGGTCGGTGGCCGCGGTGATCCTCGTGGTGAACATGCTGACCGTCGTGCTGTTCCAGGTCCGGGTGAGCCGCCGGGTGGACGGCCCGCGCGGCGCCGTCCGCGCGTCCCGGCGGGCCGGGGTGCTGATGGTCGCCGCCTGCGCCGTGTTCGCGATGTCGTCGTCCCACTCGGGGGCGGGCGCCGCCGTCGCGGTCCTGCTGGCCGGCGCCCTGATCCAGGTGTTCGCCGAGATGGCGCACAGCGCGAGCGCCGCGGAACTCGGCTTCGGGCTCGCGCCCGACGGCAAGCAGGGGCAGTACCAGGGCTTCTTCAGCATGGCCCCGCAGTTCGCGCGGATGGCGGGACCGATGGTGATGACCTCGCTGCTGATCGGCTGGGGCGCGCCGGGGTGGCTGGTCCTGGGAGCGTTGTTCCTGCTCAGCGGCCTCGCGGTCGGCCCGGTCGTCCGGCTCGCGTCCCGCAGCGACCTGCCTCGGGGAGCGACCGGTTCGCACGTTTCCCCAGGCGCGGACGTCCTGGTTGTGGGCGGGACGACGGCGAAGCGGTGACACCGGCCCGCCGCACGTGCCGCTGGGGCGAGGGGCCGGTGACGTGCCTGGGGGGCACGTCACCGGCCCGGTGTCAGTTCCACTCGGTCCCGGCGGGGATCCGGAAGGTGGTGTTGATGCGGTTGAAGAAGTTGGTGATCGCCACCATCAGCACCAGCGAGCCGATCTGCCGTTCGTCGTAGTGCTCCGCCGCCGCGTCCCAGATCTCGTCGGTGACCGCGCCCGGCCGGTCCGCCAGCCGGGTCGCGGCCTCCGCGAGCGCCAGCGCGGCGCGCTGGGCGTCGTCGAAGAGCGGGTTCTCGTACCAGGTGGCCAGGGCGAGCAGCTTGTCGGTGCCGATGCCCGCCTTGGTCGCGTTCGTGACGCCCGCGTCGGCGCAGGCGCTGCAGCCGTTGATCTGGCTCACCCGCAGATGCACCAGCTCCAGCGTCTCGCCCGAGACACCGCCGGAGTACACCTCCTTGAAGATGTGCTGGACGCCCTTGGTGATGTCGGGTCCGCCCGCCGGGTTCTGAATGCGCGCTGCCATGATTCCTCCACGTTGAAGCGTTCTGTGCCACCACGACGTCCCGGCGCGCCGGAAGGTAACGCGGGCCCGGGAGTTACCTTCCGGGCGCGGGGCGCGTCCTGGTGGTGACACCGCCGCACGCCGAGGAGAACAGTGACCGCCCAGGACGACCTCGCCACGGAGTTCGAGGCGCACCGCCCCTACCTCCACGCGATCGCGTTCCGCATGCTCGGATCGCACGCCGACGCCGACGACGCCGTCCAGGAGGCCTGGCTGCGCCTCGCGCGGACCGGCCGCGCCGGCATCGGCGACCTGCGCGGATGGCTCACCACCGTGACCGGCCGGATCTGCCTCGACGCCCTCCGCAGACGCGGCGTCCGCGGCGAGCAACCCCTCGAACTGCACGTCGGCACGCTTCCGCCGGACGGCAACGGCCGGTCCGGGATCGACCCCGAACATGAGGCCGTCCTCGCCGACTCGGTCGGGCTCGCCCTGTACGTCGTCATGGACGCCCTCACCCCGGCGGAACGCGTGTCGTTCGTCCTGCACGACGTCTTCGACGTCCCGTTCGGCTCGATCGCGGCCATCCTGGGCCGCAGCACCGCGGCCACCAAGATGCTCGCCAGCCGGGCGCGCGGACGGCTCCGCTCAGGCCGGCCCACGGCCGACGCCAACGCCGCCGCCCGGGACGTCGTCGACGCCTTCCTCGCCGCGGCGGGCCGAGGCGACATCACCGACCTGCTGTCCGCGCTCGCCCCCGACGTCGAACTGCGGTCCCACGGCGCCGGCGGCGGCACGCAGCGACCCGCCACGCTCACCGTCGTCCGGGGCGCGTCCGAGGTCGCCGCGCAGGCGGCGAGGTTCGCCAACCCGTACGCGGTCGCCCATCCCGCCCTCGTGGACGGCGCGCCCGGCGTCCTCATCACCGTCGGCGGACGACCCGCCACCGTCCTCGCCTTCACCGTCGAAGGCGGCCTCATCACGGCCATCCGCGGCATGACCGACCCCGCCCGGCTCGGCCAGCTCGTCCCCTCGTGGGTGGCCTGACCGCCGCCTCGCGCCCGGGGCCGTCCGTCACCCGCGCGGACAGCCGAACACGGCCCGGACGACGCGTCCCCGCTCGTCGCCCGTCCAGGACCAGCGTGCGGCCAGCGCGTCCACGGTGAGCAGGCCGCGGCCGCACTCCGCCAGGCTCTCCAGGTCGCCGGGCACGCCCAGCCGGCGGACCCGCGGCTCGCAGGCCCCGCCCTGGTCGGCCACGCCGACGACCACCTGGCGGACGTCCCGGCTGAGCTCGACGGTGAAGTACCCGCCGTCGTCGCCCGACCGGGTGTGGCGCACCGCGTTGACGGCCAGCTCGTCCAGCACCAGGAGGATGTCGTCCAGCGCCGGGCAGCCGTGCAGGAGCTGCGCGGCGAACACCCGGGCCGCCTTGGCCTGGACGGGGTCGCCGGGGAACGCCCGCCGCCAGTACATCGGCGCGGCGGACGTGGCGGGGACGGGGGTGGTGAGCAACATCGATCACCTCGCGGGGACGGGGCCGCCGCCTGTCGCGACGGGTCGGACGCCTTTCATCGTCGTCATCGGTCCCCCACATCCCTACCGGATTTCCGCCGCCCGCACAGCCGAACCCGCAGGTCACGCCCATCTTCTCAAAGCAACGAACCCAACCCCCGACCCTCACCGCGCCCCAACGCGGCGGCCCGCCACCGGAATCCCGGGGCGGGCCGCACGACTTCCCTCTATGAAGATACTCACGTCATGAAGATCATCACGATCTGCGCGACGTGCATAACGGCTGGAAACACCTTTTCTCCTCACTCGCCCCGTCGGCACGCACCCCCGCGAACCATGACAAGCCTATACATAGTCGGGGCCCCGTCGCGCCCATTCAAACGATCTCTGCAGCCTCGATTCATACCTACCGGTAAGTACGTATCGGACTATCGAAGACTGTTTCGAAATCAGGCACGGAAGGAGGTGTCGGCACCGCCCTCCAGTTGGGCCCGGACGGCATCGGCGGGCGGGACGCCGAGGGCGTCGAACAGGTGCAGGGCCTCTTCGAGGAACGGACGTGCCGCCACTTCACCGTGCATTACCGTCTTAATGGTCCCAATCCCCCATAGCGCCCACGCTTCCTGGCTCGCGTCCTCCATCGAGCGCGCCAGGACGAGGGCCTGCTCGTACGAGGAGAGCGCGGCGGACGCGCGGCCGGCACGGCGATGGGCGTCGGCGATGCCCCTCAGCGCCTTGGCCTCCAGGAAGGGCTCGCGGATCTGACGGGCCAACTGCAGGGCCTTGTTGAGGTGGAGGAGGCCCTCGCCGTCCCGGTTCGGGCCGTTGACGTAGTGCGCGCCGAGGTTGATCAAGCAGTCCGCCTCGCCCCGCCGGTCCCCTATCTCGGAGTAGACGGTCAGGGCGTCACGGTAGTACGCGAGCGCCTCATCGAACCGCCCAAGCCGGTCATACGCCACACCGAAGTTGTTCAGCAGGTTGGCCTGGTGCTGCCTGCTCATTTCCGCCGTATTCTCGACGCGCCGGAAATAGGTGAGTGCAGCCTGGGGCCGCTCCAAATGCAATTCCAGTTCACCGAGGTTGTTGAGCGACATCAGAGCACCGTGCGCGTTGCCGGCGGCCTCATACATTCTCAGCGCGGCCTGCAGAAGGCTGATCGCTTCCGCATAGCGACCCTGGTGGGTTTTGACGATGGCAACGTGGCTCAGCGTCGTCGCCTCACCGACCCGGTCACCTAGAGAGCGCCACAACCCCAGTGCCTGGTCGTAATAGCCGGATGCGACGTCGAATTCGGAGCGCGTCCAATGGATGAGGCCGAGTTGGTCCAAGGCCCGCGCTGCTCCCGCCGCGTCCCCGAGATGCCGACGGATGCGGAGGGACTCGGTCGCCGATTCCAGGGCGGCGGGCGGGTCGCCCGTCCGCCACTGGGTCCTGGCCAGGTGCGCCAAGGCGCGGGCCGCGCCGGCGTCGTCCCGTTGGCTCCGCCGGGCTTGGACGGCGGCCCGGTGGACGCGCAGGGCGTCGTCCCAGCGTCCCGATGCCTCCAGGTAGTCGGCCAGGGCGTCGCCGAAGCGGGCGGTGTAGTCGTCGAGGCCGTGGGCCGCGCTGTAGCCGGCCACCGGGACGAGGTTGTCGGCCTCCGCGTCGAGGCGGGCCCGGTCGCGGTCCTCCGCGAGGGCGAGGTAGTGGCCGAGGAGGCGCCGCACCGAGCCCGGCACCGCCGGGGGCGGAGGCGGGGCGGCCAGGTCGAGCGCGTACTCGTGGAGCAGGTCGTGGAAGCGGTAGTGGCCGTTGCCGGTCTCGCTGAGCAGGTGGTGGTCGGCCAGCTCTTCCAGGGCGGTCTCAGCGCGGGACGGCGGCATGTTCAGCAGGGCGCCGGCCGCTTGGGCGGTGATGGTGCGCCCGGGATGCAGGGAGAGCAGCCGGAACGCGTCCTGCAGCGTTCGTGGCAGGCCCTCGTAGGACAGCCCGAACGCGGTGAGCAGGTGGCGGTCCTCGGCGCGGATCTCGGCGAGCCGGCCGGGGCGGACGCGGAGGCGGCGCGCCAGGTCGGAGACCGTCCAATGGGCCCGGTGGCGCAGGCGGTTGCCGGTCAGTTGCAGGGCGAGCGGCAGGTGCCCGCAGAGCCGGGCGACCTCGGCCACGTCACCGGCGGACCGGGCGAGGTCGGTTTCGCTGGCCCGGACGAACAGGGCTGCGGCCTCGTCCGGCGGGAGGACGTCGAGCGGGAGCGGGCGGGCGTCGTCGAGTCCGGCGAGTGCGCGGCGCCCGGTGGCGATGACCAGGCAGCCCGCGCCGCCCGGCAGCAGAGGGTTCACCTGCCCGACACCGAGGGCGTCGTCCAGGACGACCAGGACGCGGCGGTGGGCCAGGCGGGAGCGCCAGAGCTCGGAGCGACCGTCGGTGTCGGCGGGGACGACGCCGGGCTCGACGCCGATCTTGCGGAGCAGCGTGCCGAGGGCCTCGGCCGGTGCGATGGGGCTCCGGCCGGGGGTGTGTCCGTGCAGGCAGAGGTAGAGGCAGCCGTCGGGGAAGCGGTCGGCGAGCCGGTGGGCGAGGTGAACGGCCAGGGTCGTCTTTCCGACGCCCGGCATGCCGTCGATCGCGATGACCGACACGTCCGGGTCGTCCGCCAGGGCGAGCAGGGCGTCCATCTCCCGGGCGCGGCCGGTGAAGGTGCTGACGTCGCGGAGGAGGTCGTTGACAGGTGCCGAAGGCCGGCCGGCGAGGGACGACGCCGGCGGGTCGAGCGCGGCGTCGCCGGCCAGAATCCGCCGGTGCAGTTCGCGCAGCGCGGCTCCGGGAGCGACCCCGAGGCGCTCGTCCAGGCGCAGGCGCGCGTTCTCGTATTCGGCGAGGGCCTCTCCCGAACGCCCGGCCCGGTGCAGGGCCAGCATCAGCAGAGCGACCGCCCGCTCGTTCTCCGGGTTCGCCGCGACCAGTTCCAGGAGTTCCCCGGCGAGTTCCTCATGGCGCCCCAGTTCGAGAATGAGTTCGAATCGTTCCAGAGAACAGCCGAGCAGTTCGTCGGCGATCTTCCGGCGCGCCCGCGCGGCCCAATCTCCCGAAACGTTCAGCAAGGGGGCCGCCGACGCCAGTCGGGCCGCGTCGGCGTACATCTGCGCGGCGTGCTCGCGCGCGCCGTGCGCGGCCAATGCGCGGGCCTGCTTTCGCAGCTCCTGGAAACGCCGGTAGTCGACGTCGTCGGAACTCGCGTCCAGCACGTAGGCACCCGGCGCGCGGGTCAGGCGGTCGCGCGAGTCGGGCCGTGCGAGCTGGTTCCGGAGCCGGGCGATGTGCGTGTACAGCAGGCTTCGCGCGTTCGCCGGCGGCTCGCCGTCCCAGATCCGTCCGATGAGGGTCTCGGTCTGGACCGGCCGATCACCGGCCAACAGCAGGGAGGCGAGGACGATTCGCTCTTTCGCCCACACGCGCGGAACCGCCCGGCCCCCCACTCGCGCCTCCACCGGGCCGAGAATTCGGAATTCCATCCGCGCTCCCTGCGGAAGTTTTTCCTGGGGCGGCCTTTTGACACCCGAATCATTCCATTGTCAAGCGGCCGGGACCAGAAGCAAGGCGTTCGTCCCCTGGCCACTTCGGGCCGCTTCTCCACCTCCTGCCGCAAGCATCCCCGCAAGGTGCCCCGCAAGGTTCATTTCGGACGATCAGCGCGGGGTCGCAACAAAGCGGGCGGTAGTGGATCCGCCCGGAAGGGGGTCGGAGGCAGATGTCCGACAGCGAGTGGCGTCCGTTCCCGGTCGGGAAGGACGCCGGCCGGTGGATGACCCGGAGTGGATGCAAGACGCTGCTGGTGGTGGTGCACACCGTGACGTCCGGCCAGCGGCTGCTGTCCGCCGCGCGGCTGGTGGAGAACGACCTGCGAGTGCAGGTGGTGTTCACCCGGGGGCCGGACGCGTTCGGCGCGGGCGTGGAGGAGTTCCTCGACGGGCTCGGCGCGGCGCGCGTGCCGTGGCGGCAGGCGGTCCGCACCGAGTTCGACCTCGCGCTCGCCGCCGGCTACGGCGGACTGGCCGAGCTCCACACGCCGGTCGTCGTCATGCCGCACGGGGTCGGACACGCCAAGCTGGTCCAGCGGCGGGTGGGCCGCGCGGTCGGCGAGCGTGTCGCGTACGGGCTGGACGCACAGCGGCTCGTTCGGGACGGGACGCTCGTCCCCGCGGCGGTGGTGCTGCCGCACGACGACGACCTCGCCGCGCTCGGCCGGTCCTGCCCGGAGGCGGTGCCCGCCGCGCACGTGGTGGGCGACCCGAGCTTCGACGTGCTGGCCGCGAGCCTGCCACGCCGCTCCTCGTACCAGGTGGCGCTCGGTGCGGGCGACGGCCGCAAGCTCGTGGTGGTGTGCTCGACGTGGGGCCCGAAGTCGCTGCTCGGGCGCCGCCCCGAACTGTGGGCGCGGCTGCTGGACGAGCTCCCCGAGGACCAGTACCAGGTGGTGACACTCCTGCACCCGCACATCTGGGCCGCGC
The DNA here is from genome assembly GCF_040675125.1 of Spirillospora sp. NPDC049652. Taxonomy (NCBI): domain Bacteria; kingdom Bacillati; phylum Actinomycetota; class Actinomycetes; order Streptosporangiales; family Thermomonosporaceae; genus Spirillospora; species Spirillospora sp. NPDC049652. The sequence continues at coordinate 9,110 of NZ_JBFAOF010000208.1, forward strand.
ACGGCTCCTTCCAGGTGAAGTCGTGGCTCGCCGACCGGCTGAGACGCGGGCTGAGCCTGGTGCCGCCGGAGGCGGACTGGCTCGCGGTGCTCGCCGCCGCGGACTGGATCGTCGGCGACCACGGCTCGGCGACCGTGTACGGAGCGGCGGCCGGCGTGCCGGTGCTCCTCGGCAGCTTCCCGCCCGAGGAGGTCACGCCGGACTCGGCGGCGGCCCGGCTGGCGGAGGTCGCGCCCCGCGTCGGACGCGCCGCGCTGACCCGGCAGCTCGCGCAGGCCGCCGAGGGCTTCTCCGCCGACCGGCACCGCGCGGTCGTGGCGCG
>NZ_JBFAOF010000209.1:0-9430 GCF_040675125.1 Spirillospora sp. NPDC049652
CCACGTTCGACCTGGACGAGTACGTCTACGGCGCGCTGCGCGGCGGAGCGGTCGGGTTCGTCCTCAAGGGGGCGGGGCCGGCGCTGCTCGTCGAGGCCGTCCGCGCCGCCGTCGCCGGTGAGGCGCTGGTCTCGCCCTCGGTGACCGTCCGGCTGCTCCGCCACCTGACCGAGGCGGCGGCCCCCGGCCGTCCCGCGCCGCCGCTGAGCGAGCGGGAACTGGAGGTCGTCCGGATCGTGGCCCGCGGACGCACCAACCAGGAGGTCGCGGCCGAGCTGTTCATCTCGCTGAGCACCGTGAAGGGGCACCTGGCGAGCGTCCAGTCGAAGCTCGGGCTGCGCAACCGCGTCGAGATCGTCGCCTGGGCCTGGGAGAACGGGCTCGTCGGAGGCGGCTGAGCCGTGCGGCTGAGCGACGGCGGCTGTGGGAACCGGCCGAAAGTACCGCCGTACCGCCCCGAAAGCGTGCTTTGGGCCGATGGCCCGGACGGCCCTGCCGCCGAAGATCGGACCATGCCCCAAGAGCACTCCCGTCCCCCCGTGCTGCACGCCGAGGGACTGACCAAACGCTACGGCCGCCGCAGGCGCGCCGCCCTGGACGACGTCACCCTGACGATCCCGCCGGACCGCGTGATCGGGCTGGTCGGCCCGAACGGCGCGGGCAAGTCGACCCTGCTGCACCTCGCGTGCGGGCTGACCGAACCGACGTCCGGCGGGCTGCGCGTCCTCGGCCGCCGCCCGGCGGCCGACGCGACCCACCTGGCCCGGGTCGGCTTCATGGCGCAGGACGCCCCGGTCTACCGCTCCTTCACCGTCGCCGAGCACCTGCGCCTCGGCGCGCGCCTCAACCCGGGCTGGGACATGGGCCTCGCCGAGCGGCGCGTCCGCGAGGCCGGGCTCGACCCGGACCAGAAGGCCGGCGGCCTCTCCGGCGGCCAGCGCGCCCAGCTCGCCCTGACGATCGCCGCCGCCAAGCGCCCCGACCTGCTCATCTTCGACGAGCCCGCCGCCGCCCTGGACCCGCTGGCCCGGCAGGGCTTCCTGCAGAACCTCACGCGCCTGGTGGCCGACCTGGACGGCGGCGCGATCCTCTCCTCGCACCTGCTCGCCGACGTCGAGCGGGTCTGCGACCACCTCGTCGTGCTCTGCGACGCCCGCGTGCAGGTGGCGGGCGACGTCAAGGACCTCCTGGCCGCGCACCGCAGGCTGCCGACCCCGGAGGTCCCCGCCGGCGCCGAGCCGATCGAGCTGGGCGTGGCCCGCTTCACCGGGCCGCCCCCCGCAGCGGCCGTCCCGGTCACGCTCGAAGAACTGGTCCTCGCCTACATGACCCGGGCCGAACGCCGTCCCGCCCCCGCCTTCCAGGAGACCGCACGATGATCTGGCTCAGCCTGCGCCAGTTCCGCTGGCAGGCCCTCGTCGCGGCCGTCGCCCTCGTCCTGGTGGCGGCCTTCGCGCTCTACCTGGGCAGCGACATCCGCGACGCCTACTCCGCGGCGCGAGGGAACTGCCGGGCCAGGGGGAACTGCCCCCAGGCCCTGGCCGAGTTCCAGGCCCGCTACCGCGAGACCATGCTCTTCATCGCCGCCGGCCTCGGGCTCGGCCTCGCCCTGCTCGGCACCTTCTGGGGCGCTCCCCTGGTGGCCCGCGAACTGGAGGCGGGCACCCACCGGCTGGTCTGGAACCAGAGCGTCACCCGCCGCCGCTGGCTCGCGACGAAGCTCTCGGTCACCGCCCTGGCGGCGATGGCCGCCACGGCCGCCGTGAGCGCCCTGCTCACCTGGGCGGCGCGTCCGGTGGACGAGGCGAGCGCGAACCGCTTCGACACCATCCTCTTCGGCTCCCGCAACCTCGCGCCGGTCGGCTACGCCCTGTTCGCGGTCACCCTGGGCACGGTCGCGGGCCTGCTGATCCGCCGCACGCTCCCCGCGATCGCGGTGACGATGGTCGCCTTCATCGCCGTCCAGTTCCTCATCCCGAACCTGGTCCGGCCGCACCTGATGCCGCCCGAGACCGCGACCATGGCGATGCCCGCGGACGCCATCAACCGGGCCAGGAACCTGGGCAGCATCACCGGCGGCCCGGTCATCGGCGGCATCACCCTCCTGGACGAACCCGACGCCTGGATCAGCTCGACCAGCCCGCTCCTGACGTCCGACGGCCGTCCGCTGAGCGGCGCCCGCTTCGGCCGCTGCCTGAACTCCCCGCCCCGGACGGGCGCCCGAGGCACCTTCGGCGACACCGCGGTCTGCCTCGGCCGGCTCGACCTCCATCTGAAGATCACCTACCAGCCCGCCGACCGGTACTGGCTCTTCCAGCTCCTGGAGACCGCCTTCTACGTCCTGCTCAGCGCCCTCCTGGCGTCCTTCGCCCTCTGGCGGATCCGCCACCGCCTGAACTGAGCCCGCCGGAGGCCCGCCGCCGGACGCCGCTCCGTGGCGTCCGGCGGCGTCGTGCTCACGGCGTGGGCTCGTCCTCGTCCTCGCCCGCCTTGCGGGAGGAGGACGCGCGGACGCAGCGGATCATCTCCTCGGCGTACGGGAGCGCGCCGAACACGGTCATCGCCCCGATGAGCGCGGCGCGCGCCTTCCAGGAGACCAGCCCGTCCCGCTTGAGCCGGATCCGGAAGTCGGGCCGCTCGCCCCGTCCGGCCAGCGACCGCGCCTGGTCCCAGTACAGGACGGCGAGGAACCCCGTGGCCATCAGCGGGACGACCTCCAGCAGGCTGTGGATGTGCTGCTCGACCGGCGTGACCTCGCGGTGCTGCTCGGCGTAGGACACGTCCCAGTACGCGGTGAGGCTGTGGACGCCGAGCGCCCCGCCGCAGGCGGCGAGGACCCCGGCGTTCACCTCGCAGAACAGGCCGAGCGTCACGGGCACGCCCGCCTCGGCCATCATCAGCGCGTGGATCACCGACTCCTTGGTGCCGGCGTTCCGCTCGATCCCGGTCTGCCGGTGCCGGACCCAGTCGGCCAGCCCCGCGCCGAGCCACAGCGGGAGGACGCCGCCCATCAGCCCCCGGCGCGCCGCCTCCTCGACGCCGAACGCCCGCCTGACCCGGCGGACACGGGGGGACCTGCTGACGAGAGTGCGGACAAGGGTGGCTCCTGATGTCGCGTTCATGACCACCGCGCTACCCGCGCACGCCGCAGGTAGTCGTCGCGCGACCGGCCTCCCCCACTGTGACCTGGAGTTTTTGCCCGCCTCTCAGGGGTAGGCGCCAGACAAGGGCAAACCCACGAGAGGAGAGGCCTCATGTCGAACACCGAGACCGGCCAGGTCACGGGGACCAAGGACAAGGACTACAACATCATCTGGTTCACCGAGGCGTGCCTGAGCAACGTGCTGCGCCTGGAGACCTACATCAAGGACGCCGAGCGGGACGGCGACAACGAGCTCGCCGACTTCTTCCGCAAGGCCCAGGCCGACAGCCGCAAGGGGGCCGAGCAGGGCAAGGAGCTGCTGAAGAAGCGCCTGTCCTCCTGACCCCCTTCCGTTTCAAGCCCGTGACGGGGGCAGGGACCGCATGAGGAGGTTCTCATGCGCTGCCTGATCATCAACTGCACGCTCAAGCCGTCACCCGAGGCCAGCAACACGGGGGCACTGGCCCAGGTCGTGGCGGACGAACTGGAGAAGCACGGCGTCACGGTGGAGACCGTCCGGACCGCGGACCTGAACATCCGGCCCGGGGTCTCCACCGACATGGGCGAAGGCGACGAGTGGCCCCGGGTGCACCGCAAGCTGCTCGACTCGCAGATCCTGGTCATCGCGTCGCCCACCTGGGCCGGCCGGCCCTCCTCGGAGGCGCAGCGCGTGATCGAGCGGCTGGACGCCCTGATGTCGGAGACCGACGACGAGGGCAGGCCGGTCGCCTACAACCGGGTCGCGGGCGTGGTCGTCACCGGCAACGAGGACGGCGCGCACCACGTGATCAGCGAGATCAACGGCGCGCTCGCCGACTTCGGCTTCACCATCCCGGGCCAGGCGTGGACGTACTGGCACCTCGGCCCCGGCCCCGGGCCGGACTACCTCGACGACGAGCGCGGGCACGACTGGTCGGCGAAGACCGGCCGGGCGATGGCGTCCAACCTCTTCGCCGCCGCCCGCGCCCTCGCCGCCAACCCGATCCCCGCCCCGCCGGGCTGACGCGCCGCCCGGCCCACCGGGCGAGCCCGACCCAACGAGCGAAAGGAACCGCCATGAAGGCGCTCACCTGGCAAGGCCGCCGCGACGTCCGGGTCGAGGACGTCCCGGATCCGGTGATCAAGGAGCCGACCGACGCGATCGTGCGGGTCACCACGACCACCATCTGCGGCTCGGACCTGCACCTCTACGAGGTGCTCGGCCCGTTCATGGGGCAGGGCGACATCCTCGGCCACGAGCCGATGGGCGTGGTCGAGGAGGTCGGCGCGGAGGTGTCCCACATCCGTCCCGGCGACCGGGTCGTGATCCCGTTCAACATCTCCTGCGGGCACTGCCACATGTGCGAGCTGAAGCTGTACGCGCAGTGCGAGACGACGCAGGTCCGCGACCAGGGGATGGGCGCGGCGCTGTTCGGCTACACCAAGCTGTACGGCCAGGTCGCGGGCGGGCAGGCCGAGTACCTGCGGGTCCCGCAGGCGCAGTTCGGCCCGATCAAGGTGCCGGAGGGGCCGCCCGACGAGCGGTTCGTGTACCTGTCGGACGTCCTGCCGACCTCCCGGCAGGCGGTGGAGTACGCCGACCTGCCGCCCGGCGGCAGCGTCACCGTGTTCGGACTCGGGCCGATCGGCCAGATGTCCGCGCGGATCGCCCGCCACCTCGGCCACCGCGTCATCGGCGTCGACCTGGTGCCCGAGCGGCTCGCCATGGCGCGCCGGCACGGCATCGAGACGATCGACGCGAGCGCCGTCTCCGACGTCCCGGCGGCGGTCCGGGACCTGACCGACGGGCGCGGCACCGACGGCGTCATCGACGCGGTCGGGATGGAGGCGCACGGCTCGCCGGTCGCGAAGGCGGCGCAGACCCTCACCGGCATGCTGCCCGACCGCGCCGCCGCCGAGCTGATGACGCGCGCCGGGGTGGACCGGCTGTCGGTGCTGTACCAGGCCATCGAGACCGTCCGGCGCGGCGGGACGATCTCGCTGTCCGGCGTGTACGGCGGCATGTCCGACCCGCTGCCGATGCTGCGGATGTTCGACAAGGGCATCACCGTGCGGATGGGGCAGGCGCACGTCAAGCGCTGGATCGACGAGCTGATGCCGCTGGTCGCCGACGACGCCGACCCGCTCGGCGTGGCGGACCTCGCGACGCACCGCATCCCGCTCGCCGAGGCCCCGCACGGCTACGAGATCTTCCAGAAGAAGCAGGACGGCGCCATCAAGGTCCTGCTGACGCCCTGACCGGGAATCGGCCGGGGACGTCAGCAGGACCCGGATGCCGGACGCGGATGTCCGACGCGGCCGCCGCCGGTTCAGATCAGGCGGCGCTGCGCCTTGCGGTCCTCCTCGTAGCGGGCGCGGGCCCGCTTCGTGGATTCCAGGCCGGAGACCTCGGCGACCGGCACGTCCCACCACGCCTCGCTGTCCGGCGCCCCCGTCGAGGTGTCGGTCTCCACGTGGACGACCGTCGTGCGAGCGCTGTCACGGGCCTTGACCAGGGCCGTGCGGAACTCGTCGGCGGTCGTCGCGCGCAGCACGTCGGCCCCCAGCGCGGCGGCGTTCGCGGCCAGGTCGCCGGGCAGCTCGAACCGGGTGCCGAGCCGCTGCGCGCCGACCGACTCCGACAGGTTGCCGATCGAGGCGAAGCCGTGGTTCTGCACCAGGACGACGACCAGCTTGATCCCGTCCGCGACGGCGGTGACGAGCTCCTGGGCCATCATCAGGTACGAGCCGTCGCCGACCATGACGTAGACCTCGCGGTCGGGCGCCGCGAGCTTCACCCCGAGCCCGCCGGCGATCTCGTAGCCCATGCAGGAGTAGCCGTACTCCACGTGGTAGCCCTTGGGATCGCGCGTCCGCCACAGCTTGTGCAGGTCCCCCGGCATCGACCCGGCGGCGCACACGACGACGTCGCGCGGGCCGCTGACCTCGTTGACGATGCCGATGATCTCCGGCTGGGCGGGGAGCGTCCCGCCGGACGGCGCGTAGGCCCGGTCGACCGCCTCGTTCCAGCGGGCGACGCGTTCGGTGATCTCGGCGCGGTAGGACGCGGCGACCGTGTGCCCGTCCATCGCCGCCCCGAGCGCCGCCAGTCCCGCGCGCGCGTCGGCGGTCAGCGGCAGGCCCGCGTGCTTGACGGCGTCCGGCGCCGCGACGTTGAGGTTGACGAAGCGGACGCCCGGACGGGCGAACACGCTGCGGGAGCCGGTGGTGAAGTCGCTGTAGCGCGTGCCGACGCCGAGGACGACGTCGGCCTCGCGTGCCAGGGCGTTGGCGGCGGTGGTCCCGGTCGCGCCGATCGCGCCCACCGAGTTCGGGTGGTCCCAGGCCAGCGTCCCCTTGCCCGCCTGGGTCTCGGCGACCGGGATGCCGGTGGCCTCGGCGAACTCGCGCAGCACCTCGGTCGCGCGCGAGTAGATGGCCCCGCCGCCCGCCACGATGAGCGGACGCTCGGCGCCGCGCAGCAGCGCGGCCGCCTCCTCGACGAGAGCGGGCTCGGGCACCGGGCGGGCGATCCGCCAGACCCGCTCGGCGAACAGCTCCACCGGCCAGTCGTGCGCCTCGGCCTGCACGTCCTGCGGCAGCGCGAGCGTGACCGCGCCGGTCTCGGCCGGATCGGTCAGCACGCGCATCGCGGCGAGCAGCGCGCTCGGGAGCTGCTCGGGCCGGTTGATCCGGTCCCAGAACCGCGAGACCGGCTTGAAGCAGTCGTTGACCGAGACGTCGTAGGACCGCGGGTCCTCCAGCTCCTGGAGGACCGGGTTGGCCACCCGGGTGGCGAAGACGTCGCCCGGCAGGAGCAGCACCGGGATGCGGTTGATGGTCGCGAGGGCCGCGCCGGTGACCATGTTGGTCGCGCCCGGTCCGATCGAGGTGGTGCAGGCGAACGCGCGCAGCCGGTCGTGCGTGCGCGCGTAGCCGACCGCCGCGTGCACCATCGCCTGCTCGTTGCGCGCCGCCCGGTAGGGCAGCCCGTCCCCGTACTCCAGCAGCGCCTGCCCGAGCCCGGCCACGTTGCCGTGGCCGAAGATGCCGAAGCAGCCGGCGAAGAACCGCTGCCGCTCGCCGTCCCGTTCGCTCCACTGGTTCGCCAGGAAGCGGACGACCGCCTGCCCTACGGTCAGCCGCACTGTCTCGGTCATCGGTCCCCCTCGGGTCCGGCGGCCGAGCTCATCGGCAGCCTCGGGTCGGTCAGCAGGTCGGTCCAGGTGCCGCGGATCCAGGCGTGCGCCGGGTCGTCGCAGATCTTCCAGGCGCGCTCCTCGCCCGGTCCCGCCATCACGTTCAGGTAGTAGAGGTCGTGCCCGGGCGCCGCCATCGAGGGCCCGTGCCAGCCGTGCGGGATCAGCACGACGTCGCCGGTGCGGACCTCCTCCAGCACGTCGGTGGTGCCGTAGACCCGCTGGTAGCCCATGCCCGCCCCGCCGTGCGGGGCGGCGGCGACCTCGAAGTAGTAGATCTCCTCCAGCACCGACTCGTTCTCAGTGTGCTCGTCGTGCTTGTGCGGCGGGTAGGACGACCAGTTGCCGCCCGGCGTCAGCACCTCGCACGCGATCAGCTTGTCGGCCTCGAACGCCCCGGGCGTGCAGAAGTTGTTCACCTGGCGGCTCATCTGCCCCGCGCCGCGCAGCTCCACCGGCACCTTCCCGGCGGGCCCGTAGCGGGGCGGGAGCCGCCGCTCGCAGCGCGCGGCCGGCAGCGCGAACCGCCCGCCCTCCCTGGACCGCAGGACGATCGTCGCGTCGCGCGGCGCGTACGCGAAGTCCGTGACGCGGGAGAAGACGTCCGGACGGCCCTGGAGCTCGAACGTCACGGTCGTCCCGTCGGCCGGGACGCCGACCGTGGCCGCGCACGACCCGGCGAGCGGGAGCACGAGCGTCTCCGAGTCCCCCGTTTCCAGCGCGACCTCCTCGCCCGCGCCGAGCGTCAGCACGCGCAGGCCCGAGTACTCCCAGCCGGCGCTCCGCGGGGTGACCTCCACCCGCACCTCCGCGCTCACAGCAGCCCCACCGCGGCGTCGATGGCGCCCGCGACGTCGTCGCCGGGCGGGTACAGCACGGACCTGCCGACGACCAGGCCGCGCACGGTCGGCAGGTCGAGGGCCGCCTTCCAGCCCGCGAGCGTCGCCTCCGCGTCGTCGGGCACCTCGCCGCCCAGCAGCAGGGCGGGCAGCGTCGAGGACTCCATGACCTCCTCCATCCGGTCGACCACGGGCACCTTCAGCCAGGTGTGGGCGGACGTGGCGCCGAGCCCGGACGCGATCGAGATGACCTTGGTCATCGCCTCGGGGGTGAGGACGTTCTTGACCTTCCCGTCGTCGCCCCGGGTGGACAGGAACGGCTCCACCATCGCCGGGAGCCCCCGTCCGGCGAGTTCGGTGACGGCGTTCGCGCAGTTCTCCAGCGTCGGGGCGGTCGCCGGGTCGTCGAGGTCGACGCGCAGCAGCATCTTGCCGCCGTCGAGCCCCGCGGCGGCGATCGCGGACGCGGAGTAGGCGGTGAACCGGTCGTCGATCTCGAACGCCGCCCCGGACAGGCCGCCCCGGTTCATCGACCCGATGGCGTACCGGCCGTCCAGCTCCCCCAGCAGGAGGAGCTCCTCCATGATGTCCGGGGTGGCGAGCACGCCGTGCACGCCCGGCCGGGACAGCCCGACGCAGATCCGCTCCAGCAGGTCGCGGCGGTTGCCCATGGCCCCCGGGTCGGTCCCGGCCCGCAGCGCGCCGCGCGCCGGATGGTCGGCCGCGATGATCATCAGCTTGCCCGCGGCGCCGAGCGGAGCGGCGGGCCGCGCGCGGCGGGCGGCGGCCTCGGCGATCGCGCCGGGCCGGACGGCCCTGGTCTCGATCAGCTCCGCGTGGCGTTCGGCGAACGTGCGGGTGTTCAAACCGTGCTCTCCTTGTCATCGGTTCCGGTGCTCGCGGCGGCCGGACCGGTCGTGCCGACCGTGCCGGACGTGCCGGTCGTGCCGGACGCGGCGAGCAGGCGTTCGACCTCGCCGGAGTCGGGCATCGCGTCCGCGCAGGCGAGCCGCGACGCGACGATCGCCCCGGCGGCCCCCGCGAAGCGGACGATCCGTTCGAGGTCCCAGCCCTGCAGCAGGCCGTGGCAGACCGCGCCGCCGAAGGCGTCGCCCGCTCCGAGGCCGTTCACGACCTCCACCGGCGTCGGCGGGACCTCGACGATCCCGTCCGCCGACGCGGCGAGCGTGCCGAGCGGCCCCTGCTTGACGATCGCGACGGACACGCCCCGGTCCAGCAGCGCGCGGGCCGCGGCGCGCGGCTCGCGCTCG
>NZ_JBFAOF010000210.1:0-9385 GCF_040675125.1 Spirillospora sp. NPDC049652
GGTGGATCCGGGACGAGTCGTACTCCGGCAGGCCGAGCGCGATCCCGGCGACCGTGGTCACCGAGCCGGCCAGGCCGACCAGCGTGCGCGCCTCGTCCACCGCGACGGTCTCCCGGACGGTCGCGAGCGCCGCGTCGATGTCGGTGATGGTCGCGGCGATCTGCTCGGGGGTCGGCGGGTCGGCGTCCTTCAGGTGCCGCTCGGTGAGCCGGACGCAGCCGATGTCCATCGACACGGCCGTCTCCACGCCGGACGCGCCGAGCACGAACTCGGTCGAGCCGCCGCCGATGTCCACCACCAGGTACGGGCGGGCCGGGCGCAGCGCCGCGAGCTCGCGGGTCGCGCCGGTGAACGACAGCCGCGCCTCCTCGTCGCCGGTGACCACCTCCGGCACCACGCCGAAGATGTCGACGACGCCGGCCACGAAGTCGGCCCGGTTCTCCGCGTCGCGGGTCGCGCTGGTGGCGACGACGCGGACCTTCTCCGCGCCGTGGGCGCGGATCATCCCGGCGTACTCGCGCATCGCGGTGAAGGTGCGGTCGAGTGCCTCGGGGGCGAGCCGTCCGGTGCGGTCGACCCCCTGGCCGAGCCGGACGATCCGCATCTCGCGCTCGACGTCGGTGAGCGTGTCGCCCTCCACGTCGGCGATGAGCAGCCGGACCGAATTGGTTCCGCAGTCGATGGCGGCGACGCGTGTCACCGTTCCCCCTCCTGGCCCGGCCTGGCACCGGATCCGTCGGTCGATGGGCACACGCACGGGCCGCCGCGCCACCACTCGGGCAGTTCGGCGAGGCCCTCGCGGCCGAACGGGTTGGTCCCCGGCACGGCCAGCTCGTGCGCGATCAGCGCGTGCAGGCACTTGACGCGTTCGGGCATGCCGCCCGCGCTCTGCATCCCCGCGGGCAGCGGCTCGACGCCCTCCTCCTCGGTCGCCCGGTCGCGGCGGCGCAGGTAGTCGGCGTGCGCGGCCTCGTAGTCGGCCTTCAGCTCCGGGTCGTCCGCGAGCCGGGCCTGCATCCCGCGCATCATCCCGCTGCCCTCCAGCGTCCCGATCGCGGACGCCAGCTTCGGGCAGGTCAGGTAGAACAGCGTCGGGAACGGCGTGCCGTCCGGCAGCCGGGGGGCCGTCTCGATGACGGCCGGATTGCCGCACGGGCAGCGGTAGGCCACCCTGCGGACGCCGCGCGGCTCGCGGCCGAGCTGGGCCGCGATGGCCGCTGTGTCGTGTTCGTCGATCATGTCCCGTCCCCACCCCGGACCACGCACGGGTCCGCGCCGTGCCGCCTCCCCGCGGCACCCTGCTCGGCGTCCCGCCGCGCGGAACGCCGTCCTCCCCTGACGCCCCAAGGGACGCCCCGCCCCGCCGGACGGTTCACCCGTCCCGCCGGACGGTTCACCGGCCGTGCCGGGCGGCGGGGCTCAGCGGGTGCGGTCGGCGGTCTCCACGGACCGCCAGAGCGTCTCGTACCAGGGCGGACGGACGTCCGCGCCCTTCCGCTGGGCCTGTTCTCCGTCGCTCGCCCCGCCGTCCAGGACGATGTAGCACTTCTCGTGCGGCATGCAGTAATGGAGCCTGCGCTTCGCCTCACGTTCAATGTACGACTTGTCGGTCAGCCGTTGCTTGCGTTGCTCGAGTTCCGCGACCTGTTTCTGCGCGACGGCCTGCTTGTGCCGCAGATCGGCGATCTCCTGCCGCTGCGCGATGTACTCCCGGACGGGGTAGGCGAGCGTCAGGGCGATGGCGCAGACCACGACCGCGAGGATGGCCGCCCGGCCGGTCAGGGCGGAGCCGCCCTGCCTGCCGCGCGTCCGTCCGGAGCCGGGGCCGGAGCCCCGGTCCGTCCGCCTGCCGCCGCCGTCCGCCGCCATCACCGCTCCTCAGAGGTCGGGAACCGGCCGGGACGGAGACCCGGCCGGTGCACGCAACGCGCTCAGGACTCCTGGGCGAAGCGCGGGAACGCCGCGGCGCCCGCGTACCGGGCGGCGTCGCCCAGGATGTCCTCGATGCGGATGAGCTGGTTGTACTTGGCGACCCGGTCGGACCGGGCGGGCGCGCCGGTCTTGATCTGGCCGCAGTTGGTCGCGACCGCCAGGTCGGCGATCGTGGTGTCCTCGGTCTCGCCGGACCGGTGGCTCATCATGCAGCGGAAGCCGTTGGTCTGGGCGAGGGTCACCGCGTCGAGGGTCTCGGTCAGGGTGCCGATCTGGTTGACCTTCACCAGCAGCGCGTTCGCGATGCCCTCGCGGACGCCGCGGGCGAGCCGCTCGGGGTTGGTGACGAACAGGTCGTCCCCGACGAGCTGGACCTTCGCTCCGATGGCGTCGGTGAGGGACTTCCAGCCGTCCCAGTCGTCCTCGTTGAGCGGGTCCTCGATGGAGACCAGCGGGTAGGCGTCGACGAGCTCGCCGTAGTAGGCGGCCATGTCGTCGGCCGAGCGCTTGGCGCCCTCGAACTCGTACACGCCGTCGGAGTAGAACTCCGAGGCGGCGGCGTCCAGGGCGAGCGCGATGTCGCGGCCGGGCTCGAAGCCGGCCTTGCGGATCGCCTCCATGATCAGGTCGAGCGCGGCGCGGTTGGAGGCCAGGTCCGGCGCGAAGCCGCCCTCGTCGCCGAGGCCGGTGTTCAGGCCCTTGCCCTTCAGGACGGCCTTGAGCGCGTGGTAGGTCTCGGCGCCCCAGCGGACGGCCTCGGAGAACGTCGGCGCGCCGATCGGCGCGATCATGAACTCCTGGATGTCCACGTTGGTGTCGGCGTGCGCGCCGCCGTTCACGATGTTCATCATCGGGACGGGCAGCACGTGCGCGTTCGGGCCGCCCACGTAGCGGAACAGCGGCAGGCCGGAGGAGTCGGCGGCGGCGCGGGCGACGGCGAGCGAGACGCCGAGGATGGCGTTGGCGCCGAGCTCGGCCTTGTTCGGGGTGCCGTCCAGGTCGATCAGCGCCTGGTCGATCATCCGCTGCTCGGTGGCCGGGTAGCCGACGAGCTTCTCGTCGACGTCGTTGTTGACGGCCCGGACCGCCTTGCGGACGCCCTTGCCGCCGTAGCGCTCGTCGCCGTCGCGCAGTTCGACGGCCTCGAACTGGCCGGTGGACGCGCCGCTCGGCACCATGGCGCGGGACTCGGTCCCGTCCGCCAGCAGGACCTCGACCTCGACGGTCGGGTTGCCGCGGGAGTCCAGGACCTCACGGGCGAGGACGGCCTCGATCGACGACACGGGCATCTCCCCAGTTGCATCGGCATGCTCGGAACACCGCACCCGCGTGGGCGGATGCTCCCCGAGCCTATCCAGCGCGCCCGCCGGACTTCGAACTGGCACGCCGGAACCGGCACGCCGCCCTTACCGGGCGCGACCCGACAAACCTCGTACGCACTCGCACCCCGGGGCCGCTTGACGAACGGATTGCCTACATTGTCTACTTGGCACGTCATTCCGACCTGCTTAGTAGGGAATTATGCCGATGCATCGAAGGCTCCGCCCGCTCGCCGCCGCCGCGGCGGCCCTGACCGTCCTGGCCGCGGGGACGCTCAGCGCCTGCGGCGGCGACGACAAGGGCGGGGCGAACGGCGCCCCGGCCCCGCTGAAGCTGGGGTACTTCCCCAACATCACCCACGCGACCGCCTTGGTCGGCATCCAGAAGGGCATCTTCGCCAAGCACCTCGGCGCCGCCCCGAAGACCGCGACGTTCAACGCGGGCCCGGCCGCCGTCGAGGCGCTGTTCTCCGGCGCGGTGGACGCCACGTTCGTCGGCCCGAACCCGACCGTGAACGCGTGGGCCAAGTCGCACGGCAAGGCGATCAAGGTCATCTCCGGCGCGGCGACCGGCGGCGTCTCGTTCGTCGTGAAGCCCGGCATCAACGGCCCGCAGGACCTCAAGGGCAAGAAGATCGCCACCCCGCAGCTCGGCAACACCCAGGACGTCGCGCTGCGCTACTGGCTGAAGAAGAACGGCCTGACCGCCAACAAGGACGGCTCCGGCGACGTCAAGGTCGTCCCGCAGGAGAACGCGCAGACCCTCCAGACCTTCCAGCAGGGCTCGATCGACGGCGCGTGGGTGCCCGAGCCCTACGCGTCCCGGCTGCTGCTGGAGGGCAAGGGCAAGAAGCTGCTGGACGAGTCGTCCCTGTGGCCCGGCGGCAAGTTCGTCATCACCAACCTCATCGTCCGGCGCGACTTCGCCGACCGGCACCCCGACCAGGTCAAGAAGCTCCTGGAGGGCGTGGTCGAGGCGACCGACTACATCAACTCCGACAAGCCGGGCGCGGAGCAGGCGGCCAACGAGGCGCTGACGAAGCTGTCCGGCAAGCCCATCAAGCAGAACGTGCTGGACGCCGCGTTCAAGAGCATCACGTTCACCACCGACCCGGTCGCGTCGTCGCTGGTCGCCGGCGCCCAGCACGCCGAGGAGATCGGGCTGCTCGACAAGGTCGACCTCACCGGCGTCTACGACCTCCGTCCCCTCAACGACGTGCTCAAGGCACAGGGAAAGGCACAGGTCAGCGACAGATGACACAGGCCGTCGAGGCCGCCGCGAGCCGGGCCGTGCCCTCCGGGGCAGCGGTCCGGCTCGACGGCGTCTCCAAAGCGTTCGGGCCGCTCGCGGCCCTCGACGACGTCTCCCTCACGGTCGGGCCGGGCGAGTTCGTGTGCCTGCTCGGCGCGTCCGGCTGCGGCAAGAGCACGCTGCTCAACCTGGTCGCTTCGCTCGACCGGCCGTCCGCCGGGACCATCGACACCGCCGGCCGCCGCGTCGCGCTGATGTTCCAGGAGCCCGCGCTGTTCCCGTGGCTGACGGTCACGGCGAACATCGAGCTGGCGCTGAAGACGCGCGGCGTCCCGCGCGCCGAGCGCCGCGACAGGTCCGCCGAGCTGCTCGCGTCGGTGCACCTGGCCGGGTTCGAGAAGAAGCGTCCGCACCAGCTGTCCGGCGGGATGCGGCAGCGCGTCGCGCTCGCCCGCGCGCTCGCGCTCACCATCGACACCGAGGCGGCGGAGAAGCGGGACGGCGGCGGCACCCTGCTGCTCATGGACGAGCCGTTCGGCGCGCTCGACGCCATGACCCGGGACCTGCTGCACGACGAGATCGAGCGGATCTGGCGGGAGCGGAACCTCAGCGTCCTGTTCGTCACGCACAACGTCCGCGAGGCCGTCCGGCTCGGTGACCGCGTGGTGCTGCTGTCGAGCCGTCCGGGACGGGTCGTCGAGGAGTTCCCCGTCCGGATGGAGCGGCCGCGCCGCATCGACTCCACCGAGGTCGCGGCGCTCGCCGGGACCATCACCGACCGGCTGCGCGAGGAGGTCGGCCGCCATGGCGCCTGACACGACGACGACCACCGCCACCGCCACCGCGGAGAGCGCGGAGCCGGAACAGCGCGCGGAAGCCACGGCCGGGCGTGCGCGGCCGGAGCTCAGCCGGCAGATCTCGGGGCTGGACGCGCTGGAGCTCGGCGGGCGGACGCGGCGCCATCCGGCCGCGCGCGCGTGGTCGGCGGTGTGGCCGATGGCGAGCGCCGTCGCGATCGCGCTACTGGCCTGGCAGATCGTGGTGTGGTCGGGGTGGAAGCCGCCGTACGTGCTGCCCGGCCCCGGCGACACGCTGCCCGAGCTGGGCCGCCAGGTCACCAAGGGCTCCTTCTGGGCCGCGGTCGGGCTGACGATGCAGCGCGCCGTCCTCGGGTTCGCGGTGTCGGTGCTGGTCGGGACGCTCGTGGGCGCGCTCGTGACGCAGTCGTCGGTGCTGCGGCGGGCGGTCGGGTCGCTGATCACCGGGTTGCAGACGATGCCGTCGATCGCCTGGTTCCCGCTGGCGATCCTGCTGTTCCAGCTCAGCGAGAAGGCGATCCTGTTCGTGGTGGTGCTCGGCGCGGCGCCGTCCATCGCCAACGGGCTCATCGCGGGCGTGGACTACACGCCGCCGATCCTGCTGCGGGCGGGGAAGGTGATGGGGCTGCGCGGGCTGAACCTGTACCGGCACCTGGTGCTGCCCGCGTCGCTGCCGTCGTTCGTGGCGGGCCTCAAGCAGGGCTGGGCGTTCGCGTGGCGGTCGCTGATGGCGGGCGAGCTGCTGGTGGTGATCTCGTCGCACACCTCGCTCGGGGTGCTGCTGTCGCAGGCCCGCGAGTTCTCCCAGACGGACGCGATGATCTCCTACATGATCGTGATCCTGGTGATCGGGATCGTGATGGACCGGCTGTTCGGCCTGGTGGACAGGGCGATCCGGACCCGCTGGGGGCTGGCCGGGGACTGACCCGTCACCCGGCCCCGCACCCGCCCCGCACCCGGCCCGGCGACCGTCCGGTCCGCCGGGCCGGGAACGCTCGGCTAGCGCCCGATAACGGCGATATGGCCCGCCGTAACGGATCTTTGCCGGGTCCGGCGGGTCGTGTTTACCGAGGCCGGGGAACCCTCCGGGGGTGAGCGCTCCGTCGGCGCGGCCGTGGCAGCGGGTGCTGCGTGACCCGTCCATCCGGACCGGGGTGACCGTCCGGGCGGTGATGATCACGCTCCTGCTCGTGATCCCGCTCTACCTGGTCGCCATGCTGCTGGTCGCCGCCGAGGCGCAGCACTCCCAGGAGCGGAGGGTCGCCCGGCGGGCCCGCGTCGTGGCCGAGGCCGTCCGGGACGGACGGCTGGAGGCCCGCATCGCGACGGCGCGCCACGGCTCGCTCGTCCAGGTCGTGGACCTCTCCCGGCACGTGGTGGCGGCGACGGACGCGATGCGCGGCCGTCCGCCGGTGGACTTCCGGATCCCCAAGGGGCTGGACACCCGCGAGGACGGCCTGAGCTGCCGCGTCGACGCACCCGGCGGTCCGTGCTTCCAGGTCGTGGCGATGCGGACGCAGCAGGGCGGCAGGCCGCTGGTCGTCTACGCCCTGCAGACGGCGCATCCGCTGCTGCCGAGGCCCGGCATCGCCGCGCTGTCGGCGCTGGCGATCCCGGCGGCGGCGGCCGTCGTGGGACTCGGCGCGTGGCGCGCGGCCGGGCGCACGCTGCGTCCGGTGGACGTGCTGCGCCGCAACCTGGACGAGATCACCGCGAGCGACCTGGAGCGGCGGGTGCCGGAGCCGATCCGGCGGGACGAGATCCACGCGCTCGCGCGCAGCGTGAACCAGACGCTCGACCGGCTGGAGATGGCCGTGGCGCGGCAGCGCGCGTTCATCTCCGACCTGTCGCACGAGCTGCGCAGCCCGCTGACCGGCCTGCGGACCGAGCTGGAGCTCGCCCGCTCCGACCCGCAGTCCCCGGACATGGCCGAGGCGACCGAGGCGATGCTGCGCAACGCCGACCGCCTGGAGCAGGTGCTGGACGACCTGCTCGCGCTGGCCCGGCTGGAGTCCGAGCAGGGCCTGCGGATGGAGCCCGTCGACCTGCACGAGATCGCCGACGAGGAGGTGCTGCGCCGCCCGCGCCGGACGAAGGTGCGGGTCCTCGGCGACGACCCGGTGGTGGTGCGCGGCGGGCGGCTGGAGCTCGCCCGGGTGCTGACCAACCTCATCGACAACGCCGACCGGCACGCCGCGACGTCGGTGACGGTGCGGGTCGGGGAGCAGGACGGCCAGGCGGTCGTGGAGGTCGTGGACGACGGCGGGGGCATCCCGCCCGAGGACCGCGAGCGGGTGTTCAACCGGTTCACCCGGCTCGCCCAGGCCCGGCACGAGGACGCCGGCGGCACCGGCCTCGGCCTGGCCATCTCGCGCGACATCGTCGAGGCGCACGGCGGGACGCTCGTCATCACCGACCGCACCGACGGCACCCGGGGCGCCCGCTTCATCCTGCGCCTGCCGAAGGACGAGGAGCCGGAGCCGCCCCGCAGGCGCAACGGCCACCGCACCGGCCGCGCGCCCGGATCGGCGCCACACGCCTGACCTCGGCCCGGCCGTCGCGGGACGGGGCGGGGCTGGGCGGACGGTCAGCTTTCGAGAAAGTCCGCGATCGCCTCGGCCAGCTCCTTGCGCGTCACGGCGCTCATGTGGTTGCCGGGGATCTCGGTGTAGCGGCCGTCCGGGAGGGCGGCGGCCAGGTCCTTCGCGGAGCCGTTGTCGTGGTCGTCCGCCCCGGCCACGACCAGCGTCGGAAGGGTCATCCGGTCGAGGTCCTCGCGCGGGGTGCTGACGAAGGTGTCGAGGACGCGCAGCAGCGCGGTCCGGTCGCCGCCGACCGTCTTCAGGAACGCCTCCGCGCGCCACTCGGCGGTGCCGCGCTCGAACGTGCCCGGGTTGCTCAGCACGTTGCGGAAGTGGTCGCCGCGCCCCTCGGTCTCGGTGATCCCGGTGAGGCCCATGCCGCCGAGGACGGCCCGGACGGGCGTCGCGCCGCGCGCCAGCATCCGCACGGTCGTGCGCGCGCCGAGCGAGTAGCCGCCGAGCACGTAGTCGGTCAGGTCGAGGTGCTCCAGCAGGTCGAACCCGTCGTCGGCGAGGACGTCCGGGGGGTAGTTCGCCGGGTCGTGCGGCTTGCCGCTGTCGCCGTGGCCGCGCAGGTCCGGCATGACGACGCGGTAGCCGAGGTCGGCGAGCGCCTCGGCGTGCCCGTACCGGATCCAGTTCACGGTGGCGGTGGAGAAGTAGCCGTGGATCAGCACCAGCGGCCGCCCCTCCCCCAGCTCCCGGAAGGCCAGCCGCACGCCGTCGCGCGCCGTGAAGTACTGAACGGGCACGTCGATCATCCCCCCAAAATACCCGCCGTCCGCGTGTCCGGGGGACGCGTCAGGGTGTGAGCTGGGCGTCCACGAGGGCGTCGCCGGCGCGCGTGCGGTAGTAGAGGACCGAGCGGCCGGAGCGGCGGCGGTCGGCGAGGCGGGCGTCCAGAAGGATCTTGAGGTGGCGGCCGACGGAGCCGAGCGGCAGGCCGGTGAGCGCGACGAGCTGGGTGGTGCTCTTCGGGTCGTCCAGGAAGGTCAGGACGGCGGCGCGGCCCTCGCCGAGGAGGCGGGCGAGGGCCTGCGGGGCGCGGACGGGGTCGGGTGCGGCCAGCTCGCCCGCGCACGGGTAGATCTTGGCGTACCGGACGCCGTCCTCCCAGGTCACCCAGCCGTGCTGGGAGGTGATCGGGACGAGGAACAGCTGCGCGCCCGCGATGTCGCGGGTCGGGTACTCGGCGACGTTGACCTGGAGGCGGCCGTCGCCGAGCCAGCGGATTCCGGGGCGCAGGCCCTCCAGCGCGGCGGCGAAGCCGTCCCGGCTGAGCTGCCGGGTGCGGGCGATGATGTCGGCCTCCAGGACGCGGCGGCGGCGCGTCCAGTACGGCTCGACGGCGTAGCGCCAGATCTCGGTGAGGGCGTCGGCGGCGACCTCGGGCAGGTCGTCGCGGCGCAGGATCTCCGGCAGCGGACCGCCGCCCGAGACCTCGATATGTTCATCGCCGAGGGCGAGAAGGTGATCCGGCGC
>NZ_JBFAOF010000211.1:0-9368 GCF_040675125.1 Spirillospora sp. NPDC049652
ATCGCCGCCGCGCACCACGTCTCGCTGCGCTACCTGCACCGGCTGTTCGAGTCGCAGGACCGAGGTGCGCCAGCTCGACCGGACCCAGCGCCGCTTCTTCCGCCTGCTGGGGCTGCTGCCCGGGTCGTCGTTCGACGAGTACGTCGCGGCGGCCGTGGCGGACGTGTCCCTGCGCGACGCCCGGACGATGCTGGAGGACCTGCTCGACGCCCACCTCGTCCAGCAGCCCGCCGCGGGCCGCTACCGGCTGCACGACCTGGTGCGCGAGCACGCCCGCCGCGCCGCCGCCGAGCAGGATTCGCAGGAGGAGCGCGACCGGGCCGTCCGGCGCGTCCTCGACTACTACGTTCACGCGGCGGCCGCCGCCGAGGCCGCGATGCCGTACCTGTCGCGCAGGCGGTCACCGACCGCGGGCGAGCCTCCGGCGGCGCTTCCGGCCTTCACGCACAAGCACCAGGCGCTGTTCTGGTTCGTCACCGAGTACACGAACCTGATGACCGTCTTCGAGACCGCGGTCGCGACCGGAGCCGACGTCCACGCGTGCGAGCTGCCGCGCTTCATGCGGGCCTTCTTCGCCCGCCGCTGCGGGACAACGCACCTCAATGTCCTCTTCGAGCGGGCCCTGGAGGCCGCGCGCCGCCTGGACGACCCGCTCCGGCTGGCCGAGGCCCACAGCGACCTGGGCTTCGCGCGCTACAACGCGGGCCGGATGCCCGAGGCGCACGCCGCCTACGACACGGCCGAGCCGCTGGTGTCGCGGACGGGCGACACCTGGGTGCTGGCGGAGCTGACCATGCGCCGCGCGTTCCTGCTCTGGGACGAGGGCAACGTGCAGGAGCCTCTGAGCCTGTTCTGCGAGGCCGCCACGCTCTACGACTCCATCGGCTCCCTGATGGGCCGGGCGCACGCGATGGCCAACGAGGCGTGGGCGCTCCTCCAGCTCGGCTACCGCGACGCCGCCGCGACCCGGGCCCGGGCCGTCCTGGACCTCGCGGGGACCGAGCCCGACTGGCCGTCCACCCTGACCGCGCGCCTCACCCTCGGGATGGCCATCATCGGCGAGGACCCCGACGAGGCGACCGGTCACCTCACGCAAGCCCTGGACGCGGCCCGCGAGGACAGCCACAAGCACAACGAGGCGTGGTGCCTGAACTGCCTGGGCGTGGCCCTGCGCCAGCTCGGCCGCTACGACGAGGCGCTCGCCAGCCACCGCCAGGCCTTCGCGCTGCTGGACGAGCTCTTCGAGGAGCACTGGAAGGTCCACTTCCTCAACGGCTACGGCGAGACGTGCCGCCTGGCCGGGCTCCCGGAGGAGGCCCTCCGGCTGCACCGCCAGGCGCTCCGCCTCGCGCCGGAGGTCGGCTACCGCTACGAGGAGGCCCTGGCCCACGAGGGCATCGCGGCCGTCCTCGCCGACACCGACCCGCCGACCGCCGCCCGGCACCGGGCCGCCGGCCAGGCCCTGCTCCAGGCCACCTGACGCCCGGCCGCCCGGTTCGGTTGACCCGCCAGGTGATGAGATGCATCACTTTGCCGGGCGTTTACCTAGATTGCTAGCTTTGCGGCCCCCGGCCGAAGCCCTCCCGGAAAGTCGGCGCAATGATCAGAAGCAGAACCCTGGTGGCGGTCGGCGCCCTGGCGGCGGCGGGACTCCTCGTCTCCCCGGTGCTCCGGTCCGAGGACGCGGGCGCGGCGAACAGCGCCCCCTGCGCCGTCACGACCGGACGGCCCTGGTGCGACCGGGCCCTCACCCCGGACCGGCGCGCGGACGTCCTGGTCGAGGCGCTGACCGCGGACGAGAAGCTGGCGCTGCTGGCCGGGGACGACCTGGTCGGGCCGCTGCGCGCGGCCGACGACGCCAAGTTCCGGGCGGGGACGGTCCACGGGGTGCCGCGCCTCGGGATCCCCGACCTCTACCTGGTGGACGCCGGGTCCATGGGCGTGAAGCAGGGCCCGAACACGGCGCTGGCGGCCGGGCTGTCGCTGGCGGCGACCTTCGACCCCCAGGCGGCGCGGCGGGCGGGCGCGGTGGTGGCGGACGAGGCCGTCCACCACGGCAACGACGTGGTCCTCGGCCCCGCCGTGGACATCCTGCGGACGGCCCGCAACGGCCGGGCGTTCGAGGCGTACGGCGAGGACCCGCTGCTGTCGGCGCGGATGGGCGCGTCCTGGATCCAGAGCGTCCAGGCCAAGGGGCTGATCGCCGAGGTCAAGCACTTCCCGGCCAACAACCAGGAGGCCAACCGGTACGCGGTGAACGCGGTGGTGTCCGAGCGGACGCTGCGGGAGGTGTACCTGGCGCCCTTCGAGGCCGCGGTGCGCGACGGCAAGGCCGGCAGCGTCATGTGCGCCTACAACCTGGTCAACGGGCTGCCGAGCTGCTCCAGCACCCCGCTGCTGGACGGCGTGCTGCGCAAGGAGTGGGGTTTCGACGGGTTCGTCGTGAGCGACTGGCTGCGGGGCGCGAAGAGCACCGTCGGGTCGGTCCAGGCGGGGCTCGACCTGGAGATGCCGGTCGGCCTCCAGTACACCCCGCCCGCGGTGCAGTCGGCGCTCCAGGACAAGAAGATCGCCTGGGCGGACGTGGACGGGCTGCTGCGCGCCCGGTTCCGGACGTTGTTCGCCTTCGGGGTGTTCGACCGGGCCCGTCCGGCCAACGACGGCCGCATCGACTACGCCGCGAACAACCGCACCGCCGAGCAGCTCGCCGAGCAGGGCATCACGCTGCTCAGGAACACCGGCGGGGTGCTGCCCCTCAAGGCGGGCGCCAAGATCGCGGTGATCGGAAAGCCCGCCGCGCAGGTGCGGTCGGGCATCGGCTCGGCGTACGTCAAGCCCGTGTCGTCGGTGACCCCGCTGAAGGGCCTGACCACGCGGGCGGGCGCCAAGAACGTTGTCTACCGGGACGGCACGGACGTGGCCGCCGCCGTGAAGGCGGCCAAGGCGGCGAAGGTCGCGGTGGTGGTCGTCGCCGACGCCCGCGCCGAGGACGCCGACCTGTCCTGCCTGACGCTCCGCTGCGGCGACGGCAAGCTCGGCGACCAGGACAAGCTGGTCACGGCCGTCGCCGCCGCCAACCCCAACACGGTGGTCGTGCTGCAGACCGGCGGTCCGGTGCTGACGCCGTGGGCCTCCAATGTGCGCGGGATCGTGGAGTCCTGGTACGCGGGCGGGCACGGCGGGACGGCGATCGCGCGGGTCCTGTACGGAGACGTCGATCCCGGCGGACGACTTCCGGTCACCTTCCCCGCCGCCGAATCGCAGGCCCCCGTCACCGGAAACCCGGCGCAATACCCGGGCGTCGGGAACACAGTCCGCTACACCGAGAACCTGCTGGTCGGATACCGGCACTATGACGCCAAGGGCTTCGCCCCGCGATTCCCCTTCGGATACGGGCTTTCTTACACCGGTTTCAAATTCACCGGCCTGAAGATGTCGCGGACCGGCGTGAGCGTCACCGTGACGAATACCGGCAAGCGCCGGGGATATGCCGTCCCGCAGCTGTACCTGGGGCTGCCGTCCAGCAAGGCCGTGCCCGAGCCCGCCAAGCAGCTCAAGGGGTTCGGCAAGGTCGCGCTCGCCCCGGG
This sequence comes from Spirillospora sp. NPDC049652, assembly GCF_040675125.1. Classification (NCBI taxonomy): domain Bacteria; kingdom Bacillati; phylum Actinomycetota; class Actinomycetes; order Streptosporangiales; family Thermomonosporaceae; genus Spirillospora; species Spirillospora sp. NPDC049652. Next base: position 3,588 of record NZ_JBFAOF010000211.1, read on the forward strand.
GGCGTCCGTCCGCGTGACCTTCCCGCTGGACGCCCGGGCCTTCTCCTACTGGAATGAGACGAGCCATTCGTGGCAGCAGCTGAAGGGCTGCACCAAGGTGATGGTCGGCACTTCCTCGCGCTCCGTCGCGCTCAGCGGAAACCTCTGCTGAAAAGCATCCGGGCCCTCCGCCGGAGGGCCCGGAAAAACGACAACGGCGGCCGATCGGCCGCCGTTGTTCCGTTCCTGGAGCGGATGACGGGAATCGAACCCGCGTAGCTAGTTTGGAAGACTAGGGCTCTACCATTGAGCTACATCCGCATGACCGAGGCAGGGCCTCGTCCGTGACCGTAGCGTACCGGGTCTTGGGACCGGTTGTCGCTTCGGATAACGGCTGAGGGTGGAGGCGGAGGCCCCTGGAGACCCCGCCTCGCCCCGTCCGTCGGGCTGGCCGGATTCGAACCGGCGACCCCCGCCACCCAAAGGCGGTGCGCTAGCCAAACTGCGCTACAGCCCGCAGCGCGCAGCAGTCTATCCCGTTCCGCGGCATCGGCGCAGAGTTGCGTGCGCGAGTGATGTGTTCCTTCGGCCGACTCGCTCCTCCATGGGACTTTTCCCTGGTGGACGTGGAGATGCGGCCTATGGGGGGTAGGGACGCCGTGACGGGGGATCGAGGGGGAGATCATGAAGGCCGTCCAGTTCCGCGAGATCGGGAGACCTCCCGAGGTCGTCGAGGTGCCGGACCCGGAACCCGGGCCCGGCCAGGTGCTGCTGAAGGTGACCGCCGCCGGGGTGTGCCACTCCGATTTCGTGGTGATGCGGGGCCCGGCGGAGCTGGGCATCGAGCTGCCGCTGACCCTCGGGCACGAGGGCGCGGGCACGGTCGCCGCGCTCGGCGCGGGCGTCACCGGCCTGGAGATCGGCGAGTCCGTCGCCGTGTACGGGCCGTGGGGCTGCGGGACGTGCCCGGAGTGCGCTCAGGGCAAGGAGAACTACTGCCGCCGCGCCGCCGCCCTCGGGATCAGGCCGCCGGGGCTCGGCGCGCCCGGCGCGATCGCCGAGTACCTGCTGGTGGACGCTCCGCGCCACCTCGTCCCGCTGGACGGCCTCGACCCGGTGCGGAGCGTCCCGCTGACCGACGCCGGGCTCACCCCCTACCACGCGATCAAGGCCGCGCTGCCGTCCCTGGTGCCGGGCAGCACCGCCGTGGTGATCGGCGCGGGCGGCCTCGGGCACGTCGCGATCGAGCTGCTCCGCGCCCTCACCCCGGCCCGCGTGATCGCGCTCGACGTGTCGGACCGGAAGCTGGCCCTCGCCGAGTCGGTCGGCGCGCACGAGGCCGTCCGGTCCGACGAGAAGGCCGTCGCGCGCGTGCGGGAGCTGACCGGCGGGTTCGGCGCGCAGGCCGTGTTCGACTTCGTCGGGGCCCCGCCCACCACCGCGATCGCCACCGGCGTCGCCGGGACCGAGGCGGACGTCGCGATCGTCGGCATCGGCGGCGGCGCGGCGAAGGTCGGGTTCGGCGAGATCGCCTACGACGCGGCCGTCCGGGCGCCCTACTGGGGCAGCCGGTCCGAGCTGATCGAGGTCCTCGACCTGGCCCGCGCCGGGGCGCTGGACGTCCAGGTCGAGGCCTTCTCCCTCGACGACGCGCCGCTCGCCTACCAGCGGATGCACGAGGGCGACATCAACGGGCGCGCCGTCATCGTCCCGAACTGAGCACGTCCCGGACGGTCCGCTCGGCCGCCGCGAGCGCCTCGGGCAGCGCGTCCGCGCGCCGTCCGCCCGCGTTCGCGACCGGGCCGCGCCCGCCCGCGCCGCCGCCGACCACGCGCGCCGCGTCCGCGAGCAACTCGCGCGCCTGGACGCCGAGCGCCGGCGAGACCGCCGCGACCAGCAGCGACTTCCCGCCCGAGACCGTGCCGAGGACGACCGCGCCCGGCCGGGGCAGCAGCGCGACAGTGCGCGACGCCAGCTCGCGCAACGACTCCGCCGGGACGCCCTCCACGCCCGCGCAGACCACCAGGCCCCCGCCGCCTGAGGGCGGCACCGCGTTCGCGGACGCCGCGAGGCGGGACGCGCGCGCCGTCAGGTCCGCCGCGCGGAGCGCCGACAGCTCGCGCTCCGCCTCCGCGAAGGCCGCCAGCCGCTGCCGCAGCCGGTCCGGCGCCCGGTCGGCCGGGACGGACAGCAGGCCCGCCAGCTCGTCCAGCAGGCGGCGCTGGGCGTCGTGGTGGCGCAGCGCGTCCGGCCCGGTCAGCGCCTCGACGCGGCGCAGCCCCGACCCGGCGGACGACTCGCCGAGCAGGTGCACCGGGGCCGCCTGCGCGCCGTGTCGGACGTGCGTGCCGCCGCACAGCTCGCGGGACGCGTCGCCGATGTCCACGATCCGCACCCGCTCGCCGTACCGCTCGCCGAACAGCGCGACCGCGCCCGCCGCGTCCGCCGTCGCACGGTCCGCCTCCCAGACCCGCACCTCCGGGTCGTCCAGGAGGTAGTCGTTCACGAGCGTCTGGACGGTCGCCAGCTCCGCCTCCGAAACCGCTGCGAAGTGGGCGAAGTCGAACCGCAGCCGCCCCGGCTCCACCCGTGAGCCGCGCTGCGCCGCGTGGTCGCCGAGGACGCGCTTCAGCATCGCGTGCAGGACGTGCGTCGCGCTGTGGGACCGCGCGATCGCCGCCCGCCGGCCCGCGTCCACGGCCGCCTCCGCCTCGTCGCCCGTCCCGACCTCGCCGGACGCGACCCGGACGGTGTGGACGTGCAGCCCGTCCACGCCGAGCCGGGTGTCGAGCACGTGGAGGGTCGCGGATGGCGTGACGATGCGTCCGGTGTCGCCGACCTGCCCGCCCGCCTCCGCGTAGAACGGGCTCTGCGACAGCACAAGTTCCACCGTCGATCCCTCATGCGCGCGCGCAACCTCGGAGCCGCCGTCGAGAAGCGCCAGGACGCGTCCCTCCGCGGACGTCCGGTCGTAGCCGACGAACTCGGTACGGCCGTGCCGCGCGAGCACTCCCCGGTAGAGGTCCTGCCGCGCGACCGCGTCGCCCTTGCGTCCCTGGCCCGCGTCGTGCGCCCGCTTCCGCTGCGCCTCCAGCAGGCGGCCGAACTCGTCCTCGTCCACGGAGAGGCCCGCCGCGCGCGCCGCGTCCAACGTCAGGTCGATGGGGAAGCCGTAGGTGTCGTGCAGCTCGAACGCGGTCCGGCCCGGCAGCGTCCCGGGCGAGGACGCGATCGCCGACTCCAGGAGCCGCGAGCCCTGCCGCAGCGTCCGGTCGAACCGCTCCTCCTCCGCCGCGACGACCCGTCCGACCAGCGCCCGGCCCGCGACCAGCTCGGGCCAGAAACCGCCGAGGCCGTCCACGACGCGTCCGGTCAGGTCCGCGAGCAGCGGACCCTCGATCCCGAGCAGGCGCGCGTGCCGGATCGCCCGGCGCAGCAGCCGCCGCAGCACGTACCCGCGCCCGTCGCCGGACGGCAGCACGCCGTCCGCGATGAGGAACGCCGCCGTCCGCGCGTGGTCGGTGACGATCCGCATGGACGCCGAGACCTCCCCGCCGTGGCGGCCCGGGTATTCGCGGCCCGCCCGCTCCTGGACGAGCCGGAACGCGGGCAGCAGCATGTCGGTCCCGCAGGTGGTGTCCACGCCCTGGAGGATCGCGGTGAGCCGTCCGAGCCCGAGGCCGGTGTCGATGTTCTTCGCGGGCAGCGGGCCGAGCACCTCGTAGCCGTCCTTGCCGTCGCCCTCACCGCGCAGGCTCTCCATGAACACCAGGTTCCAGAGCTCCTGGTAGCGCTCGCCGTCCACGGCCGGGCCGCCGTCCGGGCCGAACGCCGGCCCCCGGTCGTAGTGCAGCTCCGAGGACGGCCCGCACGGTCCCGGGACGCCCATCGACCAGTGGTTGTCGGCCATGCCGAGCCGCTGGATCCGGTCCGCCGGGACGCCGAGGCTCCGCCAGACCGCCTCCGACTCGTCGTCGTCGCGGAACACCGTCACCCACAACCGGTCCCGCTCCAGGCCGTAGTGCCCGGTCATGAGCTCCCACGCCCACGGGATGACCTCGCGCTTGAAGTAGTCGCCGAACGCGAAGTCGCCGAGCATCTCGAAGAACGTGTCGTGCCGGGTCGTCCGGCCGACGTTCTCGATGTCGACGGTGCGCACGCACTTCTGCACCGACATCAGCCTGCGGTGCTCGGGCACGCGTTCGCCCAGGTAGTAGGGCTTGAACTGGTTCATTCCCGCGTTCGTCAGCAGCAGCGTCGGATCGTCCGGCACCAGCGGGCCGGACGGGACGCGCACGTGGCCGCGCTCGCGGAAGAAGGTCAGGAAGGTCGAACGGACGTCGTCGGACAGCATGGCGGAACCTCACGGAAGGGTCGGGACAGCGGCGCACACCGCCGAGCCGGACCGCGCGTGCGCGCGTTCTCCGGCTCGGCGCGGCTAGCTCGCCGTCCCGTCACGTGAGGGTCCATGGTCCTGAGAGTGCTCCCGGTGGCCGTTCGGATGGCGCCCACGGTAGCCGCCGGGAGCGCGGCCGGCACCCGGTTAACCGTCCGACGCCCGGCTGTCGTAGGCGGCGCGCGCGGCGTCGATCTCCTCGCCGTTCGACTCGGTCCAGACGATGAGCGGCTCGATCGCCTCCAGCATCGTCCGGCCGAGCTTGGTCAGCGTGTACTCGACGCGCGGCGGGATCTCGGGGTACACGGTGCGGACGACGAACCCGTCGCGCTCCAGGCCGCGCAGCGTCACGGTCAGCATCCGCTGGCTGATGCCGACGCACTCGCGCTTCAGCTCGCCGAACCGCTTGGTGCGCTCGCCGAGCAGCGCGATGACCATCAGCGTCCACTTCTCGGCGACGCGGTCGAGGGTCTCGCGGGCGCGGCAGGCCTCGGGGGAGTGCTCGCTCAGACCGCTGAAGTCCATGGTTATCTCCGGGTGCCTGAGGCAGGGAAAAGTGCCTTCTTGTGGGGGCGGGCGAGGTTCTCGCAGGATGAAGGCGGTTCCTCCGAGGAACCGACTTACTCACCAGAACCTACTTCCCTGCAGCAAGGAGACACGATGACGGCCCAGCTTGTCGAGATCCCCGGCTACGTCGCGGGCACCTGGACGGTGGACACCGTCCACTCGACCGTCGGGTTCGCCGTCCGGCACCTGATGATCAGCAAGGTGCGCGGCCGGTTCGCCGACTTCGACGCGACCCTCGTGACCGGGGCCGACCCGCTCGACTCCAGCGTCACCGCGACCGTCCGGATGGCCTCGGTCGACACCGGCAACCCGCAGCGCGACGCGCACCTGCGCGCCGCCGACTACTTCGCCGCCGACGAGCACCCGACCATGACGTTCCGCTCGACCGGGCTGCGGCCGGCGCGCGGCACGGGCCGGTTCGAGCTGGCGGGCGAACTGACGATCAAGGGCGTGACCAGGCCCGTCACCTTCGACCTGGAGATCGGCGGGTTCGGCCCGGACCACTTCGACCCGGACGGCGGCGGCGCGCGCGCCGGGTTCCTGGCGACGGGCGTGATCGACCGCACCGAGTTCGGCGTGGACAGCAACATGCCGATCCCGGGCGGTGTCGCGCTCGGCGAGAAGGTCGAGATCACCCTGGAGGTCGAGGCGGTCCTCGCGGCCTCAGCCGAGTAGCGCGGGCAGGTCGGCGAGCGTGGTGATGCGGGGGACGTCGGCGGCGGAGCCGGTGCCGGGGCGGTCGAGCCAGACCCCGGTGAGGCCCGCCGCCGCGCCCCGCGCGTCGGTGTCGAGCAGGTCGCCGACGTGCAGCACCGAACCGGCCGGCAGCCCCAGCCGGG
>NZ_JBFAOF010000212.1:0-9358 GCF_040675125.1 Spirillospora sp. NPDC049652
AGCAGGTCGGGCGCGTCCACCATGACCCGCCGCAGGCCGCGCGCCGGACGCGGCGCGACGTCGGACCGCGCCGGACGCCTCGCCGCGAACTCCAGGAACCGCGTCGTCATCACCGGCCGCGCCGCGCCGCGCGCCACCACGTGCACCTCCAGCGGGACGCCCGTGGACGGGTCGCTCCACACGTCCACCGCGCCGATCGTCGTGTCCCGGTCGGCGGGCGTGACGCGCAGCCCGTCGGCCGACCGTCCGGCGACGCGGCGCGGCTTCACCGCGGTGACCCTGTCCCGCGCGCGGACGAGCCCGAGCAGGCGGCGTGCCAGCGCGGGCGGGGTCAGGTCGGACGCCATGGGCAGCCGCACGGCGGGACGTCCCGCGACCCGGGTGAGCTGGCTCTGCTCGAAATCCCAGATGTCGAGGTTGTCGCCGCCCGCGAGGTAGTCGCGCTCGCCCGTCGCGGACAGCGCGGCGACCCGCCAGTGGCGCGACCCGTCGTACCAGGTCCGCATCCGGGACGTGCCGTGCAGGGGGCCGGTCGCGTCGTCCAGGCCCGGCAGGTCGGGCAGCCCGAGCGAGCCGGTGACCTCGACCAGCCCCTCGTGCGCGCGCTCTCCCGAGCCGAGCGCCCGCCGCCTCAACTCCGCCGGGTCGCGCGCCGACGACGCGGCGGGAAACGCCCCGAGGACGACCGGCGCGGCACAGAGCACGGCCACGAACGCCCCCACCACAGCCCAGCGACGCCGGGCGTCGCGACGCACCACGCTCACCTCAGCGAGCGTACGCGGCCCATCCCGATCTGCGTCACTTCGTCCCGATCATCACCCGCACTCCGCCCATCCGCGCCGACCGGATTCCCGCCGGGCGGGCTAGCTCACGTTGAAGGTGCCGCTGACGTTCTGTGCCTGAATGGCTTGCTTGGCCGTCCCCGAGAAGTTGTTGGTGTTCTGCATCGTGGGCCGGGTCCGCACGCTGTCGCGCAGCGCGTCGAGTTCGCGGCGGAACTCGGCGTTCGCGTCCCTCGCCTCCCGGATCAGCGCCTCCAGCGCCTCGGCCTCCCGGCGCACCTCCGGGTCGGCGTCGGCGGCCCGGCGGAGGACGCCCTCCAGGACGCGCGCCTTCTCCTCGCCGTCCGGCGCGTGCTCGATCTCCGCGAGTTCGGCGTCGTCCTTGAGCCGGCCCCGCAGCATCGCGTACAGCTGCTTGGCCTTGTCCCGGACGGGTTCGCCCGCCAGCTCGACGGCCTTCCCCGCAGCGGCGGTCACAATGGCGATCGTGATCGGATCCATTCAGGGCACTCCCCGGCGACGTTCGGTTGTGTGAACAGTCCATCACGCCTGTCCGACGCGCACCACCGGGACGAGGCGGTGAACGCCGTTCCGCGCGGCGGCCCGGACCTCACTGCCGGTTGAGCGCGCGGCTCACTCCGGCGATCGTCGTGGACGCCAGCGTCCATCCCGCGATGATCAGCGCGTAGGACAGCCACTGGTAGCCGCCGCGCGGCGCGAAGCGGTCCTCCTGCCCGAAGCTGATGATGGGCAGGAGCAGGTCGAGCGAGTAGGCGGACGCGTTGAACGGCGGATGCTCGTCCGCCTTCACCGGCGGCGGGTTGTGCAGCCAGAACACGAGCGCGCCGAGGCCCCACAGCGCGACGAGCCAGGCCGCCGCGCGCAGCGGCCGGTAGCCGTAGCCGACCGCCCAGTCCTGGAGGTACCCCCAGACGCGGCCGTACCACGGGAGCGTCCGCCGGTAGTGCCGCTGCTTGGCGATCTGGACGTTCCGGGCGGCCTTCTCGTCCCCGACCCGCCGGTAGTACGCCGCGAGCTGCTCGTAGGAGTGCGGGACGTACCCGGACTGGTCCCGCTGGAAGACCTCGATGCGGGCGTGCGCGGGCAGGCGCGGCGTCAGCGACCCGTAGTCCAGCCCCTCGAACGAGACCGTCTCGGGCCACACGTCCGGGGGGACGTGCAGCAGCCGGAACGACGCCCGGCGCATGTTCACCTGCCCGACGATCGGCTCGGCCTCCCGGAGCCACAGCTCGCCGATCGTGCAGCCGCTCACCCGCAGCGCGACACCGCCCGGGTTGGACAGCCGCGCGTGCGCGAGGTTGACCTGCCCGCCCACCCGCACGCCGCGCAGGTTGACGCGTCCGTCCGTGCGCAGGTCCCGGGCGCGGACGTCATTGCCGATCGCCGCCATCTCCCCGTGCAGGACGGTGTGCCCCGGATGGCAGAGCACCGCGCCCTCCAGGTTCAGCGTCCCCGCGATCCGCGCGCCGACCAGGGAGAACTCGCCGTGCGTCCGGAGCCCCGGCCCCCACACGTCATCGCTGAACGTCGTGTGGTTGAGATGCAGGATCTGCGTCCCCTCCCGTCCCGGCTCGCCGAGCCGCGCCCGGTCCATGAACAGCGCGCCCTCGACCCGCGCGCCGCCGAGCTCGACCGGGCCGGGGATGACGCAGTCGGTGATGCGCAGGACGCCCGCCACGCGGATGGTCGCCGCCTCCAGGCCGGGCAGGTACGACCTGCTCAGGTTCACCTGCCGGAAGCGGCCGCCGTACAGGTTGGGCACCTCCTCGAAATGGCACCCCCAGAGCCGGACGGCGTGGTCCACGGTCGCGTACCGCAGGTTCAGCCGGCCCACGATCCGCGCGCCGTTCACGCGCAGCGCCGCCACCTCGCCGTCCCGGGTCGGGCCGTTCAGCAGCAGCGCGCGCAGGACCGAGGCCCGGACGGTCCGGTCCCGTCCCCAGGACGCGCCGGCCGTCGCGTCCTCGTCGGGCGAGGCGCTGAAGTCGACCGCCTCGCCGCTCGCGAACGCCCGCCAGACCAGCCGCTCCGCCCGCGACAACTCGCTGCGCCGCACGCGCACCCCTTCCGTCCGGGACCGTCCCCAGTGACATGGACGACATACCGGACGGCGGCGTTCCGTGTCACCGGTTCCGCGTCACCGGTTCCGCGTCACCGGTTCCGGGCGCACGAAAAGAATCCCCGGCCGCGTGGCGGGGATTCGGGAGGGTCGGCCGTGCTCCCCGGGGCCGTCCGGCGCGGACGGCCCCGGGGGCCGCTTCAGGAAGCGGACGTCTCCTCGTCCGACGCTTGCGTCGCGGAGCCCAGCGGGGCTGCGGTCGGCTCGGGCTCGTGGTCCTGGCGGCCCTGGGACGGCCAGGTGTCGAGCCGGGTGCGGCGGGGATTGGCCAGAGCGGCGCTCATCGTTGTCGTCGTCCTCCCGTGAACCCGTCCGCTCGTCGGCGCGGTTCGCCGGCGGCGGGACGGAAGTGAGTCCAGTGATCAGATTTTCGCGGATGACCCCATGCCCACTGCAATTTGGTCTAGACCTGCCGGCCGCCCGGGAAGGTCGGCAAACTTGATCATTTAGGTATGGACCGGCACGGTGTCACTCCTTAGGCTCGGGGCGACGACCCACAGTGAACACGTGAGCGAGGACGCCGCATGACCATCGCCCCGGACGTGCCCGACATCCTGTCGCCGGAGTTCGCGGCCGACCCCTACGCCGCGTACTCCGCGTACCGCGGGGACGCGCCGCTGCTCTGGCACGAGCCGATGCAGAGCTACATCGTCTCCCGCTACGAGGACGTCTCCCGCGTCTTCAAGGACCCCGTCTTCACCACCGCGAACTACGACTGGCAGCTCGAACCCGTCCACGGCCGGACGATCCTGCAGCTCAGCGGCCGCGAGCACGCCGTCCGCCGGGCCCTGGTCGCGCCCGCGTTCCGCGGCAGCGAGCTGGAGTCCCGGTTCCTGCCGGTGATCGAGCGCAACTCGGCCGAGCTCATCGACGCCTTCCGCCGGGACGGACGCGTCGACCTGGTCTCGCAGTACTCCACGCACTTCCCGATCCGCGTCATCGTCGACATGCTCGGGCTGGACCGCGCCGACCACGCCCGGTTCCAGAAGTGGTACACCTCGATCATCGCGTTCCTGGGCAACCTCACCCAGGACCCCGAGGTCGCCGCGGCGGGCGAGCGCACCCGCGTCGAGCTCGCCGAGTACATGATCCCGATCATCCGGGACCGGCGCGCGAACCTCGGCGACGACCTGCTGTCCACCCTCTGCGCGGCCGAGATCGACGGCACCGCCATGAGCGACGAGGACATCAAGTCGTTCGTCTCGCTGCTGCTCGCCGCCGGCGGCGAGACCACCGACAAGGCGATCTCCGCCGTCTTCGCGAACCTGCTCGCCCACCCCGAGCAGCTCAAGGCCGTCCGCGAGGACCGCACGCTGATCCCGCGCGCCTTCGCCGAGACCCTCCGCTACACCCCGCCCGTTCACATGATCATGCGGCAGCCGTCCGAGGACGTCGAGATCGCGGGCGGCACCGTCGAGGCGGGCAAGACCGTCACCGCGCTCATCGGCGCCGCCAACCGCGACCCCGACCGCTACGCGAACCCCGACGCCTTCGACCTCTTCCGCGACGACCTGTCCGCCGGCACCGCCTTCTCGGCCGCCGCCGACCACCTGGCCTTCGCCCTCGGCCGCCACTTCTGCGTCGGCGCCCTCCTGGCGAAGACCGAGGTCGAGGTCGGCGTCAACCAGCTCCTGGACGCCATGCCCGACGTCCGCTTCGCCGACGGCCACACCCCCACCGAGCAGGGCCTCTTCACCCGGGGCCCAGCGCAACTCCCCCTGGTCTTCACCCCGACCGCTTAGAACCGAAGCCCGGCGCCACGGCCGCAGAGCGCCCAACGCGCCGGGCGTCTCAAACCCGCGCAACGGGCCGCACGCCGCCCGACGTCCGCAGACGCCCTGGCCCGGTACCCCCCCGGATGGCCGAAGGGGTCAGGGGTGGACGTAGGGGAGGTCGGTGGTGGGGGTGAACTTCACGGGGAGGGCGTAGAGGCCGCGCATCCAGAGGGACGGGCGCCATTCGAGGTCCTCCGGGGCGACCGAGAGCTCCATGTCGGGGAGGCGGTCGAGCAGCACCTCCACGGCGGTCTTCGCGATCACCTCGGCCAGCTCCGGGGCGGGGAACGGGCAGCCGTGCTCGCCGTGGCCGAAGGACATGTGGGCGCGGTTGGCGACCGGGCCGCCGAACTCGCGGGGCGTGACGCCCGGGTCGCGGTTGGCGGCGGCCAGGCCGAGGACGAGCAGGTCGCCGCGCCGGACGCGCTGGTCGCCGAGCACGCAGTCGTGCACCGCCCAGCGGCCGATGAAGTTCTGCGTCGGGGTGTCCTCCCAGAGCACCTGGTTGAGGGCGTGCGAGGCGCTGCCGCGGCCGCCCTGCATGGTGTTGGAGAACTTGTCGTCCACCAGCATCAGGCGCAGCGCGTTGCCGATCCAGTTGCCGGTCGGCTGCTGCGCGGCGGCCAGCACCACCAGCAGGTCGATGACCACCTCGTCGTCGGTGAGGGCGGCGGGGTGCGCGAGCAGCCGGGACGGCACGTCCGAGCCGGGCTCGCGGTGCTTGTCGGCGACCAGCCTCACCATCCGCGCGTGGATGCGCTGGTGCGCGGCGACCGGGTCGGAGTCGACGTCGAGCGAGTCGGCGACGTCCTTCACCAGGACCGGGATGTCGGCCTCGGGCAGGCCGAACAGCCGCGCGACCACGTGCAGCGGGATCTGGTGCGAGTACTGCTCGACCAGGTCGGCGCGGCCGTGCCCGGCGAAGGTGTCGACCAGCCGGTCGGCGACCTGGCCGACCATCATGCCGAGCTCGGTGCGGTCGAAGGCGTCCAGCGCGTCCCCGACCGCGCCCGCGCGCCGCTGGTGCTCGGGGCCCTCGGCGAACATGATGGACGGCGTCCAGCCGACGTACGGCATCAGCGGCCAGTCGTCCGGGATCCGGTCCCAGGCGTTCCAGCGGCGGCAGTCGCGCGCGAACAGCTGCGGGTTCGCGGTGACGTGGTGCACCTCGCGGTAGCCGAGCACGAACCAGGCCGGGACGTCGCCGTCCAGCAGGATCGGCACGACCGGGCCGTACCGCTCGCGCAGCGACCGGTACAGCTCGGCCGGGTCGTCGGCGACCGCCGGGCCGTACAGCCGGACGGGCCGCGGGTGGCCCGGATGCTCCGGCGCGGGCGCGGGCGCGGCTGCGGGGTCCGGGGCGGGCGCGGGGTGGGGGGCGGGGTCGGTCATCGCGCGTCCTCTCGGGCGGGACGGTCGTGCAGCGAGGTCAGGTGGCGGACGAGCTCGATCAGCACGTTCTTGCTGGACTCGCGGAGCCGCGCGTCGCACTCGACCAGCGGGACGTGCTCGTCCAGGTCGAGCGCGGCGCGGACCTTCGGCAGCGACGGCCCGCGCTCGCCGAACCGGTTGACCGCGACCACGAACGGCATGCGGTGGTGCTCCAGCCGGTCGATGGCGTACCAGGAGTCCTCGATGCGGCGGGTGTCGACGAGGACGACCGCGCCGAGGCTGCCGCCGAACAGCTGGTCCCACAGGAACCAGAACCGCTGCTGGCCGGGCGCGCCGAACAGGTACAGCACCTGCCGGTCGTTGAGGGTGATGCGGCCGAAGTCGAACGCGACGGTCGTGGTCGTCTTGGCCGGGACGGCGTCGGCCTCGTCGATGCCTTCGCCGGCCCGCGTCATGACCTCCTCGGTCGACAGCGGGCGGATCTCGCTCACCGAGCCGACCATGGTGGTCTTGCCGACGCCGAACCCGCCCACGATGACGATCTTCAGTCCGTCGGCGGCCGTGCCGCGCAGCGGGGCCGCCGCGGGCGCGTCGTCGGCGGGCGCCGCGTCCGCGCCGGGTGTCGCGTCCGCGCCGGGTGTCGCGACGGCGGCGGGCGGGTCAGAGGTTGTGGAGTCCAACGAGCACCTGCTTCAGGGTTTCCAGGTCGGGGAGTTCCTCGGGTTCGGGGGCCGAGACCGGGTGCCGGACGGTGATCCGGCCGTCGGCCAGCATGTCGCGCAGCAGGATCCGCACCACGCTGACCGGCAGCGCCAGATGCGCCGACAGCTCGACCACCGCGACGGGGTGGTCGCGGCAGAGCCGCAGGATCCGCACCTGCTCCGACGACATGCCGGGCAGCGGGCCGATCTCGGCGACGACGAGCGCCACCAGGTCGAGGGACGCCTCCCGGCGTCCCCCGGTGATGGTGAAGTACCGGTCCGGGTCCTCCCGCTCGTGCCGCCGCCCGCTCATCGCCGCGCCGCGTGCCGGGGCGGGGCCGTGAGGAACGAGCCCATCTGCTCGACCAGCTCGTTCATCGAGTGGCCGACCAGGCCGACGTCGGCGTCCTCGGCGGCGACGACCGCCAGGTGCGCGCCCTCCCCGGCGGGGACTATCAGCAGCAGCCCGCCGGCGAACTCCAGCATGGACTGGCCCACGCCGAGGCCGGTGCCGAACTCGGCGGACGCGCTCAGCGACAGGCTCTGCACGCCCGCCGCCACCGCCGACAGCTGGTCGGCCCGGTCGACGTCCAGGTCCTTGGTGAAGCAGATCTTCAGCCCGTCCTTGGACAGCACCAGCACGTGCCGCACCCCGGGGGTGCGGTCGCGCAGTCCGTCGAGCAGCCAGCTCAGGTCGCGTTCTTCGGGACTCATCGGGATCGCGGGGGGAACGCCACGGGACGTCCGCCCCTGCCTCCAATCTGTTGTGCCGGGCGGACCCGGGGGTGTCCGCCGTGCGGGCGCTGGGGTGCGCGGGCGGTCATGACCGCCCCTGGTCCGGCTCGGGAGCCGGAGCGTCCGGCGAGGAGGACGCCACGCCGCTCCGCGACGCCTTCCGGACCGCGCCGTCCGGCGACGCGTCCTCGGTCGCGCCGCCGGACGTCGTGTCGGTGGGCGCGCGGTTGGATGTCGCGTCGGTGGACGTGCCGTCCGATGCCGCGTCTGCGGCCGCCCCGTCCGAGGTCGCGTCGGTGGGGGCGTTGGCCGAGGTCGCGTTGGGGGCGGGCGCGTCGTCCGGAGACGTGTTGGCGGGCGCGCTGTCCGGTGACGCGTGCTCGGGGGCGGGGGATTTCGGGCCGTCCAGCTCGGTGGTGGTGGTCGTGTCGATCCCGGCGGACGTCCCGGTGGCGGACGTTCCGGTGGCGGCCGCGCCGGCGTCCTCGGGGGCGCGGGGGGCCGGGTTGCCGCCGGTGTCGCGGGCGACCGTCCGGGGGCCGCCGGTCGCCGACCGGAAGGCCGCGAACCGGGCGCCGGGGGCCGGGCGCTCCTCGTCCCGGACGACGGCGGACACGACCGGGTCCGGGCACTTGGCGAGCGTCGCGCCGCGCTTGCGCTGCGGCAGCTCGACACCGTCGTCCTCGTCCAGCGTCCCGTCCTTCGCGGACGCGTCGCCGAGCGGCGGCGACGGGAGGGACGTGTCGAACAGCGGGTCGGCGGTGGTGAGCGGCGCGGGCTCCGGCTTCGGACGCCGGGCCTCGTGCGGTTCTGCGCGCGGCTCGTCGCGGGGGTCGGCGGCGGAGCCCGCGAGCGGCGGACGGGACGACCCGTCCCAGGGCTCGCGCAGCTCGGGCGGGAGGAGGTCCTGGCGGGGCTGGGTGACGAGCTGGCGGGGGACCAGCACGATCGCGGCGGTGCCGCCGCGCGAGGACGGCCGGAAGCTGATCCGCAGCCCGTGCTTGGCGGCGAGGCGGCCGACGACGGCGAGGCCGAGCCGGGTGCCGGGCAGCGCGGTCAGGTCGGACGGCTCGTTCACCAGGCGCTCGGCGCGGGCGCGCTCGCGCCGCCGCATGCCGAGGCCGCTGTCCTCGATGGTGATGACGATCCCGGCGTCCTCCTCCTCGACGTACACGTGCACGTCGGTGTTGTGCGCGGAGAAGGAGGCGGCGTTGTCCATCAGCTCGGCGAGGCAGTGCATGACGCCCTCGGCGGCGTACCCGGCGATGGCCGCGCCGGTGGTGAAGTGCAGCTTGACCCGGCGGTAGTCGTGGATGCGGCCCATCGCGCCGCGCAGGATCGACTCCATGACGATCGGCTTGGTCCAGCGCCGCCCGGACCGCCCGCCGGCGAGCAGCGCGATCGAGTCGGCGATGCGGCCGGCCTGCGACACCTCGTGGTCGATGTCGAGCAGGTCGTGGAAGACCGGGTCGTCGCCGTAGCGGTGCTCCAGGTCGCGCAGGTCGCCGAGCAGCCGGGTGCAGGCGGCCTGGATGCGGGCGGCGGCGTTCGCGCAGGACATCATCGCGGCGGCGCTGCCGCGCTCCCCGGTGGCCAGGTCGTCCACGACGCGGGCGAGCAGCCGGCGCAGCATCGGCGACTCGGGCTCGCCGACCTCCGGCAGGACGGTCTCGGGCCCGACCCGGTCGCGGCGGATGCGCGCCACGATCACCGGCATCGCCTCGCCGATGATCCGGTCGACCTCGTCCTCCAGTCCGTTGACCACGGCCTGGGCGGTGGCGGCGTCGCGCTGCCGGGCGGCGGCGTCGTGCGCGGTGAGCCGCAGGACACGCC
>NZ_JBFAOF010000213.1:0-9329 GCF_040675125.1 Spirillospora sp. NPDC049652
CTCGCGCAGGGCCTCGCCGGCCGGGCCGTCGTCGCGGGTCAGCGCGAACAGCAGGTGCTGCGTGCCGATCGACTTGTCGCCCCGGTTCCGGGCCTCCTCCTGCGCGGCCTTCACGACCTCGCGGGCCCCGGTGCTGAACCGTTCGAACATCTCCTAGTGCTCCTTCTTGAGGATGCGGCGTCCCCCGCCGTGCTTCTTGTGGACGGCCTGCCGGCTCACGCCGAGGCAGACCGCGATCTCCTGCCAGGACCAGCCCTGCTCGCGGGCGTTGTCCACCTGCAGCGCCTCCAGCCGCTCGGCCAGGTCGCGCAGCGCGCGGACGGCCCGCAGGCCGACCGCCGGGTCCCGGCTGCCCGCCTCCTGGGCGAGCCTCACTCCGTCGCTCATGCTGTCAATGTAGGTTGACGCGGCGGCCATGTCAACGATGGTTGACGCCTGGGTGGGGAGGCGGCGGACCGGGCTCTGCCCGGGGGGCAGGCCGGGAGGTCGGAGGCGGGGTCAGTCCGTGGGGGCGAGGATGGTGGTGAGCAGGTCGTCCAGGCTCACGATGCCCGCGATGCGGCCGTCGTCGCGCAGCACCAGGCCCAGGTGGCTGTGGTGGTCGCGCAGGACCGCGACCGCCTCCGCCACCGGAGTCGCCACCGACAGCCGGGGCATCCGGTGCGACAGCTCACCGGCGGGCGGCTCGGTCTGGCGGGCGCGGGCCAGGTAGGCGTCCCGGATGTGCACGACCCCCGCCGGTGCGCTCCGGGCGCCGGGGACCGCCGGGCCGGAGACCACCAGGCGGGTGTGCCCGGTGCGGACGGCGGTGTCGATGACGTCCTGCGGGGACGCCTCGGCCGCCACCGACACGACCCTCGCGGTCGGGATCACCAGCCCGGCGAGCGGGGCGCGCGGGGCGTCCAGCGCGGCGGTCAGCAGGTTCAGGTCGGTCTCGGCGATCAGCCCGAGCCGCCGCGACTCGACGGCCAGGCTGCGCAGCTGCTCGGGCGTGCGGGACAGCTCCTCCTCGCCCTTCGGCCGGACGCCGACCATCCGCAGCAGCAGGTTCGTCACCCCGTTCAGGGCCGCCAGGACGGGCCGCACGACCCACGCGAACCCCCGGAAGGGCGGGGCGAGGACGGTCGCCGACCGCTCCGGGTCGATGATCGCCCACGACTTCGGCGCCATCTCCGCGAGGACCATGTGCAGGAACGTCACGAACGCCAGCGCCAGCACGAACGCCACCGGATGCGCCGCGCCGCTCGGCACCCCCACATGGTGGAACAGCGTCGCGAGCGTCCCGGCGAAGACCGGTTCGGACACGACGCCGAGGCCGAGCGAGCACATCGTGATGCCGAGCTGCGCCCCGGCCAGCATCAGCGACAGCTCGCGGATGCCGGCGACCGCGGACGCCGCGCCGCCGCTGCCCTCCGCCGCGGCCTTCTCCAGGCGCGGCCGCCGCGCCGCGACCAGCGCGAACTCCGAGGCCACGAAGAAGCCGTTGCCCGCGAGGAGCAGCAGCGTCAACAGCACACCGACCGGCAGGCTCACCGTGCCCCCTTCCCGTCGCGGCGGGCGGACGGCCGCTGGCCCGCCTCGCCGTTCGCCATTCCGGTGTCGCCGTCGACGGCGCGGCCACCGTTCTCGGCGCCGCCCGTTCCGCCGTCTCCGCTCGCCGCGCCGCTGGTTCCGTTTCCGGTGCCGGTCTTCGTCGTGGGCGGGGCGCCTCCGGCGGGGACGACGCAGATGCGGATCAGCTCCGGGACGTGCCGGTGGATGGTCAGCACCTCGACCACCGCGTCGCGGGCGGGCTCGTCCAGCCGTTCGGAGCCCAGTTCGATGCGGACGACGTCGCCCGGTTCGGCGACCCGGCCGAGGCGGCGCAGCAGCAGGCCGCCGACGGTCTCGTAGTCGCCCTGGGGCAGCGGGATGCCGGTCTCGTGCTCCACCTCGTCGACCCGCAGGCCCGCGTCGGTGGTCCACCACGCGCCGGCCCGGATCGCGAGGTCGGGGTCCGCGTCGATCTCGTCGGCGATCTCCCCGACCAGCTCCTCCGCGACGTCCTCCCAGGTCAGCAGCCCGGCGAAGCCGCCGTACTCGTCCACCACGCAGGCCAGCGGGTCGCCGTGCCGGCGCAGCTCGGCGACCACCTGCGGCAGCGGCAGCGACGTCGGCAGCAGCACCGCCGGACGGACCAGGTCGCGGACCGGCGTGCGCGCCGCCTCGTCCGGGCTGAGCCGGATCAGCTCGGCCAGCCCGACCACGCCGAGCACGTCGTCCACGCTGTCGCCGACCACCGGGTACCGCGAGTGGCCGTGCGCGGTGATGACGTCGCTCAGCTCGGTCGCCAGCGCGTCCGCCGGGACGGTCACCACGTCCACCCGGTGGACCATGACCTCCTCGGCGTCCCGGTCGGAGAACTCCAGGGCGCGCTCCAGCAGGTCGGCCTGGTGGTCGCCGAGCTGCTCGCCGGACTCGCCGATGATGTGCCCGAGCTCCTCCAGCGTCGCGCCCTGGTGCAGCTCCTCGACCGGCTCCATCCCGGCGGCCCGCACGAGCCGGTTCGCGGCCAGGTCGAACAGCCGGATCACCGGACCCGCGATGGTCAGGTAGACCAGCGTCGAGCGCGCCAGCCGCCGGGCCAGCGGTTCGGCGCGGGCCAGCGCCAGGTTCTTCGGGAACAGCTCGCCCAGCACCATCTGGATCACCGTGGCCAGCACGAACCCGGCGGTCACCGAGATCCCGCCGACCGCGCCGGCCGGGACGCCCGCCGCGCCGAGCACCGGGTCCAGCAGGTCGGCGAGCGCGGGCTTGGCGATGAAGCCGACGACCAGGGCGGTGACGGTGATGCCGAGCTGCGCGCCCGACAGCATGAACGAGACCCGCTCCATCACCTGGATCGCGCGTTCGGAGGCCCGGTCGCCGGCCGCCGCGCGCTCCGCCAGCACCGGCCGGTCCGCCGTCACGAACGCGAACTCCTGGGCGACGAAATAGCCGGTCGCCGCCGTCAGCAGCAGGACCGCGAGCAGTCCGAGCGCCGCGGTCATCCCCGTCCTCCCTTCGCGCGCCGCCCCGTCCGGGCGCGCTCGGCGTCCCCGGTACGTTCCCCCAACCGATCTTCCCTACCCTCCCGCCTGCGGGACGCCGCCGCCCCGGGGAGGCGGGCGGGTGCTCCGGGGGCCCGGGAGGGTCGCGCGCACGGGCGGGATCGGTGGTTACCGGGCGTCCGGGTGTGGAATGAAACCTTCGCCCCGGCGGTGAGGGTCCCCGCCGCGTCCCGCCGGCGGCCGTCCTCCCGTGCGCCCAGAAGAGAGCGAGGGGCAACGATGCCCAAGCCGTTCGCGTCGTCCGCCGACCTTTCCGCGAAGACCCCGACCCTGGAGATCCTCGCCGACGGCGTGTACGCGCTGACCGCCGAGGGCGACCCGAACGTCGGCGCGATCGAGGGCGAGGACTTCGTGGTCTGCTTCGAGGCGCTGGCGACCCCGGCGGCGGCCCGCGACTGGCTGATGGTGCTGCGGGCGCACACCGACAAGCCGATCAGGCACCTGGTGCTGTCGCACTACCACGCCGTCCGGACGCTCGGCGCGAGCGCGTTCGGCACCCGGTCGGTGATCGCGCACGACCGGACCCGCGAGCTGATCGCCGAGCGCGGCCGGCAGGACTGGGAGTCGGAGCTCGGCCGGATGCCCCGGCTGTTCAAGGACCCGGCCGGCATCCCCGGGCTGACCTGGCCGACCGAGACCTTCTCCGACGCCATGACCATCGACCTCGGCGGGGACCGCGGCGAGCTGGTGCTGCGGTACTGCGGGCGCGGGCACACCGAGGGCGACATCGTCGCCTGGCTGCCCCGGCACCGCGTCCTGTTCGCGGGCGACCTGGTGGAGACACAGGCCGCGCTCTACACCGGCGACGCCTTCCACCGCGACTGGGCCGGGGCGACGCTCGACCGCGTCGCCGCGTTCGG
Source organism: Spirillospora sp. NPDC049652 (assembly GCF_040675125.1). Lineage (NCBI taxonomy): Bacteria > Bacillati > Actinomycetota > Actinomycetes > Streptosporangiales > Thermomonosporaceae > Spirillospora > Spirillospora sp. NPDC049652. Next base: position 3,950 of record NZ_JBFAOF010000213.1, read on the forward strand.
CGCGGACACCCTGGTCGGCGGGCGCGGCGTCGTCGCGCACGGCCGCGAGGCGGTGCGCGCCGCGATCGGGCAGACCCGCGACTTCCTCGACACGATGCTGCGCGAGGTCCGCGACGTGCGCAAGCGCGGCGGGACGCTGCGGGAGGCGTTCACCGCCACGCACGCCGCGCTCGAACCGTCCTACGGCGGCTGGCCGATCTTCGAGCACTGCCTGCCGTTCGACGTCTCCCGCCTCTGGGACGAACTGGACGGCGTCGAACGCCCCCGCATCTGGACCGCCGAGCGCGACCGCCAGGTCTGGGCCGAGCTCCAGGACTGACCATGGCGGCGGACGGCGGAGGCGGGCGGCACCCGGCCGCGCCCGTGCTGGTTGTGGGCGCCGGGCCGGTGGGGCTGACCACGGCGCTGCTGCTCGCCCGCTGGGGCGTGCGGGTGGAGGTGCTCGAAGGGCGTCCGGGCCGGGCGGAGATCGGATCGCGGTCGATCTGCCAGCAGCGCGACGTCCTGGACATCTGGTCCTCGGTCGGCGCGGACGCCATTCTCGACGAGGGCCTGACCTGGACGACGGGCCGGGTCTTCCACCGCGGCAGGGAGGTGACGTCCTGGCGGTTCGCGGACGCCGGGCCGCTGCCGCCGTTCGTCAACATCTCCCAGACCCGCACCGAGCAGGTGCTGCACGGCCTCGCGGACGCCGACCCGCGCGTCACGATCCGCTGGGACCACGAGGTCACGGGCATGGAGCAGGACCCGTCCGGTGTCACCGCGGTATGCGCGTCCGGCGCGTCCGTGCGCGGGTCGCACGCGGTGGTGTGCTCCGGCGGGCACTCCGGGGTGCTGCGCGAAGCGCTCGGCGTCGGCTTCCCGGGGGAGAGCGGCGGCGACCGCTTCCTCATCGTTGACCTGCGCACCGACTGGCCCGGCCGCGAGACCGAGCGGCACTTCCACTTCGACCCGCCCTGGAACCCCGGCCGGCAGGTGCTCATCCACCCCTGCCCGGGCTCGGTGTACCGGATCGACTGGCAGGTGCCGCCCGGTTTCGACCTCGCCGCCGAACGCGCCGGCGGACGCCTCGACGCCCGCATCCGGCAGGTCGTGGGCGACCGTCCGTACGAGGTGCTGTGGGCTACGGAGTACCGGTTCCACTCGCGCGTCGCGTCCCGGATGGCGGTCGGGCGCGTCCTGCTCGCCGGGGACGCCGCGCACCTCTACGCGCCGTTCGGCGCGCGCGGCCTCAACTCCGGCGTCCCGGACGCCGAGAACGCCGCGTGGAAGACCGCGTTCGCGGTGCGCGGCTGGTCGCCGCCGGCGCTGCTCGGCACCTACGGCACCGAGCGCCGCGCCGCGGCCCTGGAGAACCTGGACGTCACCGCGGCGACCATGCGGTTCCTCGCCCCGTCCACGCCCGCCGAGCGGGCGCGCCGGGCCGAGGTGCTCGCACGCGCGTCCGCCGACCCCGCGACCGCCCACGAGATCGACTCCGGACGCTTCGCCGAGCCGTTCTGGTACGACCGCTCACCGCTGACCGTCCCGGAGCCGTCCCGGCCCTGCGCCGGCCGTCCGCCTCGCGGAACGCCGCCGTCCGTCGCGCCGGGCACCATCGTCCCCGACGCCCCGCTCCCGCCCGCCGCCGTCCCGCTCGTGGACGTCCCGGCGCGCGGCGGCGTCCGGCCCCCGCGCCTGCGGCAGCTTCTGCGCGGCGGCCTCACCTTGCTGGCCGATCCCTCGTTGCCGTATCCGGAACTTCTGGCGGCCGCGCGGGAGGCGACCGCCGCGCCCGTCACCTGTCCTGACCCGGTGGCGGTTCGGGAGGCCCTGCCCGATCTGCGGCCCGGCGAGTTGTGGGTCGTCCGCCCCGACGCCCACCTCGCCGCCACGCTCCAGGAACCCGCGCCCGAGGCCGTGGCCGCCGCCGTCCGGACCGCGCTCGGCCACGACCTCTGAGACCGGGGGCCCGGAAGCCTCGCTAGGTGCCGGTGATGAGGACGACGCCCGCGGCGACCACGCACGCGGCCGCGATGCGGCGCGCGCCCATGCTCTCGGCGAAGAACACCGCGCCGATCACCGCCCCCGCGATGACGCCGGTCTCGCGCAGCGCCGCCACGGCCGCGAGCGCGCCGCGCGTCTGCGCCCACAGCACGATCCCGTACCCGGCCATCGCGAGGACGCCGCCCGCGAGGCCCATGGCCCACGTCCGGACCGGCATGCCGGACAACACCCCCCGCCCGCGCAGCGCCAGGACGACCGCGACCGTCAGCGGCGACTCCAGGGCGAACAGCCACACCGAGTACCCGGCCGCCCCGTGCGCCGCCCGCACCCCGATCCCGTCCAGCACCGTATACGTCGCGATGGACACTCCGGTCGTCAGCGCCGCCGCGACCGCCCGCGGGTCCCGCGCGCGCCGCGGTTCCGCCTCCGCTGCCGTTTCCGCCTCCGCTGCCGCCGCCGCGCCGGTTCCCGTGAAGGCGAGGACGGCCAGGCCGCCGCAGATCGCCGCGACGCCCGCGAACTGGAGAGCGGAGAGCCGCTCGGACAGACTCACCGCCGCGACCAGCGCGACGATCAGCGGCGCGCTCCCGCGCGCCAGCGGGTACACCTGGCTGAAGTCGCCCAGCTGGTACGACATCAGCAGCAGCCCCATGTAGACCAGGTGCACCGCCACCGATCCGAGCAGCCACGGCCACGCCGCCGCGGCCGGAAAGGGCACGAGCCCGAGCAGCGGGACGACCAGGACGGCCTGCCCGATCCCGATCAGCGCGAACGAGGCCCACCGGTCCGAGGCGCCCTTGGCGATCGCGTTCCAGGTCGCGTGGAGCACTCCCGCGAAGATCACTGCCGGCGCTGTCGCCATGGCCTCACCCCACATCCTCCGGCCCGGTCCGGGCAGGCTTCCAGACTCCGCCCGAATGATCGGGCTCCGCCAGGACGCCGGGGACCTCGCCGAGCGGATCCGACCCCCGGCACGCTCCGCTCCATCCTGGGGCGTAGCGGCCATTGAGGCTAGAGAAGCCATTGGGGCTGAATGTGCCGGTGTTGTGATGATCCGGGCGGACGCTGGAACGGTTCCAGGCGCCGTGATAGGCACGTAAAGGACCACCCGACGCACTGCCCCGACGCGGTGGGAGTTCCCATGACCGACGACCGCCCCCGCCCCGTTTTCGACCCCTCCCTTCCGGAGGCCGAACGCGACCTGCTCGCCTCAGCCCCCGAACGCCTCTGTGCCGCCGGCCTGCCTGCCCCGGTCCCGGCCCGGCTGAGTCCGGCCACCATCGCGGCCCGGCTGGTCTGGATCCCGGTCTTCGCGTTCTTCTACGGCGTCATGCCGGGCGGCTGGATCCGGCTGTTCTTCCTCGCCTCGCTCGACGAGGACGACCTGCTCACCCGCGCCCTGCGGTGGGGGCGCGGCGCCGTCCTCGCGATGCTCGTCGTCCCGGTGGTCCAGGTGACGCTGCTGCTGCTCGGCCAGCCCGAGGCGGCCGCCGCCCTCGCCGCCGCCGGGTTCACCGGCTGGACCGTCGGCGCGCTGCGCCACCTGCGCGAGCCCGCCGCCGCCCGGGCCGCCCGCGAGCACCACGGCCGCTACCTGCTGCCCGCCGACTTCGACCGTCCCGCGGCCCGGCTCCTGGTGCGGGCGCAGCGGGCCGTCGACGCCGTCCTCGGCTCCCGCGCCCAGGCCGCCGGGCTCCTGGACGCCATCGACAACGCCACCGAGCTGCCGCGCCAGGAGTGGGCCATCGCGGCCGCCCTCGCCGAGCACACCCGGCTGCGCCGCGAGCGGCGCGCCCAGCAGCCCGACCGCCTCTCCGCGCCCGTCCGCGCCCTGCTGGAGCCGCAGCGCCGCGCCCTCGACCTCTCGATCCGCTCGATCGTCGAGCGGATCGAGGCGCTGGAGTCCTACGCCCGCTCGGCCCAGGCCGCGGACGAGGCCTACCACGAGTGGTGCGTGCTGCGCGACCTCCCGGAGCAGAACGCCCGCTACCGCGACCTGGTCGCCGAAACCGTCCGCGACTCCCTCGCCGTCGAGGTGATCGACCGGCTGGACGCCGACGCCCGCCGGGCCGAGGCGATCCTGCGCGCCCGCGTCGCCTCCGCCGTGGACACCGGCCTGGAACTGGCGACCGGCCCGTCCCCGCGCGGCGAGTCGGCCTGACGCGGGCCTTCCTGGGCGGGACGGCGGTCCCGGCCGCGGGTGTCTGACCCGCCCGGCGGGTCATTGTCTCGGAGATCACACTCCGGACGCCGTGGGGCGGACTCCTTCGGAGCGCCTTGGGGGTCCCGCACAGGGCGCCGTGGGCCTTCCCTCCTGAAAACGCTTGTTCGATGCGTTCGTGTGTTGAGCGATGAGGTGTGAAAGTCCGCTAACGTAAAGGGCGCTGGAATCAGAAAGGAACGCATGGCTGAGAAGGTCATCTTGGTAGACGATCTCGATGGCGGCGAGGGCGAGGATGTCCGCAAGCGCGACTTCGAGATCCTGGGGCGGATTTTCACCATTGACCTGTCCGACGAGAACGACGTGCGGCTGCGTGAGACCCTCGACACGCTGTCCCGCTATGTCGAGAAGTCGCGTGAGGTGAAGCAGGCGGGGCGCTCGCGCAAGCCCCGGAAAAGCCCGGTGAAGCTCAAGGGTTTCACCAACGCCGACGTCCGCACGTGGGCCAAGAACGAGGGCCTTGAGGTCCCGGACCAGGGCGCGCTGCCCGACGCCGCCTACGCGGCGTTCGTCCAGGCGCACCCAGAAGCCAGCCCAGACGCGTAACGCAGGGAGTCCCCGTGGCACAGAAGACCATCGTCGTCATGACCGACGACCTCGACGGCGGAGACGCCGAGGAGACCGTGTCCTTCGCGCTCGACGGCGTCGGATACGAGATCGACCTGAACGCTGCGAACGCCGCGAAACTGCGCGAGCGGTTCGAGCCGTTCGTGGCGAACGCCCGTAAGGCCGCCCGCCGCCCGGCCAAGCCGTCGCGCAGCGCGGGCAACCGTGAGCAGAGCGCAGAAATCCGGGAATGGGCCAAGCAGAACGGCATCCCGGTGAACGACCGAGGCCGCATTCCGGCCAAGGTGATCGAACAGTACAACGCGACCCACTAGCACCGCCCATCGGGTCGCCCCTCGCGGTCCGATTCAGTCCCTGCCCCGCGAATTCGGCGGTACGGCGCGAAGCCGCCAGGGACACCACCCGATCCCACCCGAAAACCCGCCGGCCGTCGCCCGCCGCGTCCCGAGCGTCCGCGGGCACCCGGCCCCCCGCCGTCGGTCAGCCCCCGCCGGACGCCGTGAGTCAGCGCCCGCCGGACGGCGTGGGGCAGTGTCCGCCGGACGGCGTGGGGCAGTGTCCGCCGGACGGCGTGGGGCAGTGTCCGCCGGACGGCGTGGGGCAGTG
>NZ_JBFAOF010000214.1:0-9326 GCF_040675125.1 Spirillospora sp. NPDC049652
GCAGGCCCGCGCTGACGCGGTCCCGCTCGTCCCGCAGGCGGGCGAGCGCCGCGTCCGCCTCTTCCCTTGTCATGAGCCGACCGAGCCCCGCGTCAGCCAACGCGGCCCCCCAGCAAACCCATGATCGCCCCCGCCATCCAGGAAAAAGGTGCCGTTTTGAGGGATCAGTGTTCACCATGCGCGGGCGACACCTCAAGGGGAAGGCCGACCGGTGCCGGACGACCCCGCGAAATGTCGGTGCTCGAACATATAATCGAACCATGGCGAACGTCGCGACCCCCAGTCCCGGCCGGACCTCCACCGGTCCCGCCGCCGACGCGCTCTTCGAGGCCCCCGGGCCCACCCTCACCGCCGCCGAGATCGCGTCCCTCGCGCTCTCCCTGGCCCACCTCGGCGCGGGCCCGCAGGCGGCCACCGCCCGCCGCGCCCTCCGCCACCTCATGCCGCCCGGCGCCGACCACGACGAGGTCGTCGCCACCACCCTCGCGACCCTCACCGACCCGCTGTCCGCCACCACCGCCGACCGCGCCCGCGTGATCGCCGCCGCCATCACCGACCACCGCGTCGTCCGGCTCTGCTACGGCGACGCCAACGCGCACGTCACCATCCGCGAGGTCGAACCCGTCACCTGCCTCGTCCACCGCGACCACTGGTACCTCGTCGGCTGGTGCCGGCTGCGCCGGGGCGTCCGCGCCTTCCGCTTCGACCGCATCCTCGCGGTCGAGTCCACCGGCATGCCCGCCCGTCCCCGCCGCGCCGAGCGCTACCTCCCCTTCCAGAAGCGCCGTCTCTGACCCGGGCCTCCGGGCCGAGGACGAGCCCTCAGGCGAGCCCTCGGCCCGGAGCCCGGGCGAGCGCGCCATCGCGCGGCGCGGCAGGGACGTGGCGGTCCCTGCCTGCGGGTTCGCATCCGGTGCCGACCGCGCTCGCCGCCGGCGACCGGCTGGACGTCGGCGGCATCCGGGCCGCCGTGCGCCACCTGCCATACGCCGCGTCCGCTCGCCGTGAACGCGGTCGTCGCGGTGGTCGCGGGCAGGGCCGGGGCGATCGACCGCGCGGAGCTCGCCTTCGGCGTCGCCCGCGCGGTCGGTGGTGCGTTCGCGTGCGTGGCCGGGTCGGCCCCGGAGCAGGAGGGGCGGCCACGGTGCCGTGTCCTTTCGAGTGCCGCCGGGACGGCGCCCGCGCGCATTCGGCACACGCGTGTGTTTCTTGTGTCGTTGAGATGAAGGCACTTGTGAGGCCATGACCCACTCGGTCGTGGCCTTTCGCGCGTGCGGTGAGTGGTGGTGCAGGGCGGCGTCTTTTTCGGTCGAGGTGCGCCGTTGCCGTCGGCCGGTTCTCCCGTCAGCGGGGGAGGAAGGTGGTGGGGCCGGGCAGTGAGGCGGCGGTCCGGGTGACGGCTCGGGTGAGGCGGGCCAAGGGGGTGCGGCCCCGGTCGGCGGCCTGTTCGGCGCGGAGCGAGTCGATGATCTCCTGGACGGCCTTGCGCGCCAGGTCGCGGACCTCGGTGACGGTGAGGTCGTCGTCTTCCCGGCCCGCCCAGGCGGTCGTGTCGATCGGGGCGCCGAAGCGGAAGTAGAGACGTTCCGGGCGCGGGACGAGGGTGGGGCCGATGCCGCGGGCGAGCGGCATCATGAAGTCGTCGCGGCCCTTCGCCCGCTCGCCGAGGACCGAGCGGGCGAGGGTGCGGGCCGGGGCCAGCAGGCGGCTGTCGGCGTCGAGGACGGTCGTGAACATCTCCTCGGCCCCGACCGAGCCGAACGGGACGATCGGGCAGCCGGCCTCGACGGCGAGGCGGGCGAAGCCGAGGCGGTTCTCCCACTGGAGCCGGTACCGGTCGTCGCGGGCGCGGGCGGCCTCGCGGGCGCCGCCGGGGAAGACGACGACCATCTGGCCCGCGCGCAGCAGCGCGCGGCAGTTGTCGGGGGTGCCGTCGACCGAGCCGCCGAGGTCCATGATCCGCCGCCAGCCGGGGATCAGCCAGTGCGCGTGGTCGGCGAGCGAGCGCACCCACACGCCGCGCCGCCGGTGGATCTCGAAGAAGATCAGCGGCGCGTCGACCACGCCGTACAGGGTGTGGTTGCCGACCAGCAGCGCCGGACCGGACGCGGGCAGGTGGTCCAAGCCGTGGAAGACGGGGGAGGTCCAGGCGCGCCAGGGACGCAGGGCGCGGTCGGCCGCGCGGATGAGGGAGGCGGACGGCGGGGTCCACTCGGCAGGGGAGGCCATGCCGCGCATGCTAGGCGAGGGCGACCAAGCGCTTGACGCAGGAGTCAGCGGACGTGACGGCACCGCAGGTCGCGGCGCATGTGACGGCTGTTCCCAGGGCGTGCGCATGTGTGCCCACGTCGCCCGGCGGGGGTTCCATGCCCTCGGCCCGCACCGGTCGCCCGCGGGGCCGGGCGGGGCCGTCGTCAGAGCAGGCCGGAGTACTCGCCGCCGTCCACGCTGATCGCGGCGCCGGTGACGAACCTGGCCTGCTGGGAGCAGAGGAACGCCACGAACGCGCCGAAGTCGGCCGGGTCGCCGACGGTGCCGGTGGGGATCTCGTTGGCGACCGCGTCCCAGTCGCCGCCGCGCAGCGTGCGCAGCCGCTCGGTCGCGTGGTAGCCCGGCAGGAGGGAGTTGACGGTCACGCCGTCCTTGGCGACCTCCAGCGCGAGCGTCTTGAGGAAGCCGGTCGCCCCGGCGCGCGCGGTGTTGGACAGGATCAGGGTGGGGATCGGCTGCCGCACCGAGATCGAGGTGATCGCGACGACGCGTCCCCAGCCGCGCTCCTGCATGGCCGGGACGGCGGCCTTGCACATCGCGACGACCGACATCAGGTTCAGGTCGAGCGCGGGGGCGTAGGCGTCCAGCGGGGTGGAGGCGAAGCCGCCGGGCGGGGGGCCGCCGGCGTTGGTGACCAGGATGTCGACGCCGCCGAGCGCGTCCTGCGCCTCGCGGACGAACGCGGTCGCGCCCTCGGGCGTCGCCACGTCGGCGAGCACCGGGTGCGCGTGGTCGCCGAGCCGCTTGGCGGCCACGGTCAGCCGGTCGCGGTCGCGCCCGCAGATCGCGACCGACGCGCCCTCGGCGATCAGGGCCCGCGCCGCCTCCAGGCCGAGTCCGCTGCTCGCCGCGGCCACGGCGGCGCGCCGGCCCTTCAGTCCTAGCTCCATCCTCCGAAGGTTAGCGCGCGTCGCGGAGAAACCCGGCGGAGGGGGCTCTTGGACGGGTCCGGGCCGCTCACTTTGTCATTAGGAAGGCGAACTGACGCTGCGGACCGGTGTTGCTGAAATCACTTCACCACTTTACTCCAGCTTGACCGATCGGGGGCTGCCTGCGCAGGTCAGGAGGGCCGCTGATAGTCTTCTGGCGCTTTAATGCAGGTTGACGGTCCCCGCCGGGGTGTTGTTGTTTTCGTCCCGCCCAAGCGTGGAAGATCTTCCCCCGGGGGCTGCGTGTATCGGGGGGATTGATGGCGGAGGAAGACTCCTACGAACCCGTGCATTCCGACAAGGAACTCGGAATGCACCGGAAGATCAGCCGCCGCGACTTCATGGACGGGATGGCGGTCGCGGTCGGCGGAGCCGTGGCCGCGGGCGCGCTCTCGGGCTGCACGGCGGGCTCGTGGGGCGGCATCCACAACAAGTCGGTGGATCCGCCGGACGGCTGGAACTACGCGGGCGCGGGCAACCGCTCGTACCCGCCCGCGATGACCGGCCTCCGCGGCAGCGCCAACCCGGCGATGCGCGTCCCGCACCAGCTGCGCGACGGCATCTACTGGGCCGGCGGCAAGTCCGTGGAGGACACCGGCGAGCGCTACGACCTCATCGTGGTGGGCGCGGGCATCAGCGGCCTGTCGGCCGCCTACTTCTTCAAGCAGAAGAAGCCGGACGCCAAGATCCTCATCCTGGACAACCACGACGACTTCGGCGGCCACGCCCGGCGCAACGAGTTCCAGGCGAACGGCCGCCCGCTGATCGGCTACGGCGGCTCGCAGTCGATCGAGGCCCCGTCGGTGTGGAGCCCGGTGGCCAAGAAGCTGCTCTCCGACCTCGGCGTCCAGCCGAAGAAGTTCGACAAGTACTACGACCAGAACTTCAACAAGCGCTGGAAGCTGAACGACTCGGAGTTCTTCACCCGGGAGCTGTTCAACCGCGACCACCTGGCGGTCATGGAGAACGACACCCAGACGGCCAGGTCCCTGGCGGGCGCCCCGATGAGCGAGCAGGCCAAGGCCGCCTACCTGGCGTTGCAGGACAAGCCGGGCGACTACCTGCCGGGCATGAGCGCCGACCAGAAGAAGCTGAAGCTGGTCGACCTGACCTACCAGGAGTACCTCCGGGACTACGCCAAGATGCCGCCGGAGGTGCTCGCCTACCTCCAGACCTACACCAGCGACGAGTGGGGTTTCGGCATCGACGCCTTCGGCGCGCTCGACTCGTGGGCGCTGGAGTATCCGGGCTTCGCGGGGCTGAAGCTGGACCGCGGCAAGCAGCCGTACCGGTACTGCGGTCCCACGGTGCAGATCCAGTGGAACGCGGACGACCCGTACATCTACCACTTCCCGGACGGGAACAACGGGCTCTGCAAGCTGATGATCGGCCGGCTCATCCCCAACACGGGAGCGCCGGAGAACATGGACGCCGAGCCGCTGGCCCGCGTCGACTACGGCAAGCTGGACGTGGCGGGCAACGACGTCCGGCTGCGGCTGAACTCCCCGTGCGTGCGGGTGCAACACAAGGACGGCCTGGTCGGCGCCGACGAGGTCGAGGTCGACTTCGACCGGGGTGGGAAGGTCTTCCGGGCGCACGCCGGCCACGTGGTCATGGCCTGCTACAACACCATGATCCCGTACCTCATGCAGGACCTGCCGAAGGACCAGAAGCAGAACCTGTTCTACGGGACGAAGCTGCCGATGGTGTACGCGATGGTGCAGCTGCGCAACTGGGAGGCGTGGGAGAAGCTGCGGATCTACCACACCCGCTTCACCAGCGGCGACTGGGTGGTCGCCGAGCTCGACTACCCGGTGAGCTTCCCGGACTACCAGTTCTCCAAGGACCCGTCCCAGCCGATCCTGGTGCACATGATCCGGATGGCGACGCAGACCGGCTACCGCAACCCGCGCGGCGGCATCGGCCCGGGCCGCCGCGACCTGTTCGGCCGCCCGTTCGCGGCGTACGAGCGGACGATCCGCGACCAGCTCACCCGGCTGCTGTCGGGCGGCGGCTTCGACCCGGCCAAGGACATCCAGGCCATCACGGTGAACCGGTGGGGCCACGGCTACGCGCTGGAGTACGGCCGTCCGTGGGCGACCTTCTGGCCGGACGGGCCGCTGCCCTCGGTGGAGGGGCGCAGGCCCTACGGGCGCGTCACCATCGCCAACTCCGACTCGCAGAACCGCGCCTACGCCGACGCCGCGATCGACGCGGCCTGGCGTGCCGTCAGCGAGATGGCCTGACGACCGCCGGAGAACGCGACGGGACGGCCGGTGGCGCGCCAGGCGTCACCGGCCGTTCCCTCTCGTGCGGCGCGGCCTCGCGTGTCAGGAGCGTTCCCAGCGGACCGACGACAGCGCCAGCAGCGCCACGTGCAAGGACGCGCACGACTCCACGTCGTCCAGGTCGGCGTTGAGGACGCGCTCGATGCGCCGCAGCCGCTCGTAGAACGCCGGACGCGACAGGTGGGCGCGCTGCGCGGCGACCGCCTTGTTGCGCCCGCACTCCAGGTACAGCTCCAGGATGCGGGTGAGGTCGCTGCCGCGCTGGGCGTCGTACTCCAGGATGGGGCCGAGCTCGCGTTCGACGAAGGTCTGCAGGCGCGCGTCGTCCCGCATGAGGTGGAGCAGGCCGCGCAGCCGCAGGTCGGGCAGCCGGTAGAAGAGCCGGTTGGGGTTGGACGAGGAGCGGGCGGCGACGTCGGCGACCTGCTCGGCCTCCAGGAACGAGCGGCGGACGTCCCGGATCGACTCGACCACCGATCCGGCCGCCATCACGTAGTCGGCGCCGGACTGCTTGCGGATGCGGGTGCCCATGTCGTTCAGCGCGGTCTCGGTGTCGGCGCGCGCGGGCAGCGAGGCGAGCACGCCGACGCGGGCGTGCGGGCCGCCCTCGTCGAGGACGCCGACCAGCGCGGCGAGCCGGGCGTCCTTGCACGCGGCGGCGGCCGTCTCGGCGAGCTCGGCGAGCTCCCCGGCGACGATCGGCGAGGTCGGCGCGGACGAGGTGCGGGGCCGCAGCACGACGCCGAGCAGCCGCCGGCCGGACAGCGGCACGCCGAGCGCGCGGGCGCGGGCGGCGGCCTCCTGCGGGTCGGAGTAGGAGTGCGCGAGGATCCGGGCGATGATCGTCCGGTGCGCCTGCCGCTCCACCGACTCGGCGTGCCGGTCGAGCAGCCGGCCGAGCGCGAGGGTGGTGGCGGCGCGCTCGATCAGCACGGTCTCGCGCGGGGTGGGCGGGCGGCCGAGCGTGATGATCAGCCGCCCCCAGTCCTCGCCGCGCGCGCCGACCGTGGTGACCAGCCAGCCGGACGCCTCGTCGAAGGCGGTGCGGTTGCGCGGCCGGACGGCCCGGGACCGGGTCTCCCACGCCGACAGCAGCTCGGCGGGGTCGCGGGGGCCGGAGTCCATCGCGAGCACCTGGTGGGCGAGGTTCTCCAGCACGACCGCGTGCCCGCAGAGGGCGACGACCTGCCGGACGACCTCCTCGGTGGACGCGCCCTCCACCGAGAGCTGGGTGAAGATCTCGTGCAGCTGCTCGGAGGCGCGCAGCTCGGCGAACTGGTCCTGGAGGATACGGGCGTGGACGGACTCGGTGATGTCCACGAACGCGGGCTCGTGCGCGAGGACGACCACGGGCAGGCCGTGCTCCTCGGCGGCGGCGAGCAGCGGGCCGGGCAGCTCGGCGGCGTACCGGCGGCCGAGCTCGACCATCAGCCCGGAGACCCCGACCTCGGCGAGCTCGGCGATGTAGACGCGCAGCCGGTCCGGCTCGTCCGGGAGGGCGATGCCGGTGGTGAGCACCAGCTCGCCGCCGTGCAGCAGGTGGGCGATGTCGGCGACCTCGGCGACGTGCACCCAGCGCACGCGGTTGCCGAGGCGGTCGGCGCCCGCGACCACCCTGGGCTGGCCGCGGCGGACCGCCTCCAGCTGGAGGACGTCGGCGACGGTGGGAAGCATCGGGCCCGATGGTATCCGACACTGTGTCAGGGGGATTCGTCCGGCCACTTACATCCTGTAGGTCGCGCGGGCGGGCACGAACTGCGGAATCGGTGATAGAGCCCGCGTTCCGGCTGCGGATATCGTGACAATCCGCCTGCCAGGACGTCAATACTTCGGCGCGCATCTTGACACTGTGCGGGTAGCCGGGCCGCCGGGCCGCGGCCGAGGATGAGGGCATGTCCGAACACGCCTCGCTTCTCCAGCGCCACCGCGCGGTCATGCCGTCGTGGCTCGCGCTCAACTACGCGCACCCGATCGAGCTCGTCGGCGGCAAGGGCAGCCGCGTGACCGACGCCGAGGGCGCCACCTACCTGGACTTCTTCGTCGGGATCCTGACGAACATGATCGGCTACGACGTGCCGGAGGTGCGCGAGGCGGTCGAGCGGCAGCTCGCCACCGGCGTCGTGCACACCTCGACCGCCTACCTGCTGCGCGGGCAGGTCGAGCTGGCCGAGAAGATCGCCCGGCTCTCCGGCATCCCCGACGCCAAGGTGTTCTTCACCAACTCCGGCACCGAGGCGAACGAGACGGCGCTGCTGCTCGCCACGTACGCGCGCCGGACCGACCAGGTCCTCGCGATGCGGCAGAGCTACCACGGCCGGTCGTTCGGCGCCGTCGGCGTCACCTCGAACCGGGCCTGGAAGAACAACTCGTACTCGCCGCTGAACACCCACTTCCTGCACGGCGCGGACCGCCACCTGCCCCAGTTCAAGGGCATGTCGGACGCCGAGTACATCGAGGCGTGCGTCGCCGACCTGCGGCACGTCCTCGCGACGGCGACCGGCGGCGACGTCGCGGCGCTGATCGCCGAGCCGATCCAGGGCGTCGGCGGGTTCACCGCCGCCCCCGACGGACTGTTCGCCGCGTACCGGGAGGTCCTGGACGAGCAGGGCATCCTGTTCATCTCCGACGAGGTGCAGACCGGCTGGGGCCGCACCGGCGACAGCTTCTTCGGCATCGGCAACCACGGCGTGACGCCGGACATGATGACCTTCGCCAAGGGCCTCGGCAACGGCTTCGCCATCGGCGGCGTCGTCGCGCGCGGCGACCTGATGGACAACCTGCACGCGGTCGGCCTGGCCACGTTCGGCGGCAACCCGGTCTCCACGGCCGCCGCGAACGCCACGCTCGACTACGTCCTCGACCACGACCTCCAGGCCAACGCGCGGAGGCAGGGCGCGACGATCATCGGCGGGCTGAGGGAGGCCGCGCCGCGCTTCCCGATCGTCAAGGAGATCCGCGGCCGCGGCCTGATGTTCGCGATCGAGTTCGCCGACCCGGAGACCGGCGCGCCGAGCCCCGAGCTCGCGACCGCCGTGATGGAGGCGACCCGCGAGCGCGGGCTGCTGGTCGGCAAGGGCGGCCTGTACGGCAACACCGTCCGGATGGCCCCGCCGCTGACCCTCTCCGACGCCGAGGCCGCCGAGGGCCTCGGAATCCTGATCGACAGCCTGGAGACCGTGAACGGGGCCCGCAAGTGAGCAAGCACGTCACCCACTGGATCAACGGCAAGCCCTTCGAGGGGACCGCCGAGCGGCGGGGCGACATCTACGACCCCGCTCGCGGCGCCGTCGCGGGAAGCGTGGACTTCGCCTCGTCCGCCGAGGTGGACGCGGCCGTCGCCGCCGCGCGGGACGCCTTCCCGGGCTGGCGTGACACGTCGCTGTCCAAGCGGACCGCGATCCTGTTCCGGTTCCGCGAGCTCGTCCACCGGCACAAGGACGAACTCGCCCGGACCATCTCGTCCGAGCACGGCAAGGTCGTGTCGGACGCGGCGGGCGAGGTCGCCCGCGGCCTGGAGGTCGTCGAGTTCGCCTGCGGCATCCCGCACCTGCTCAAGGGTGGTTTCTCGGAGAACGTGTCGTCGCGGGTGGACGCGTACTCGATCCTCCAGCCGGTCGGCGTCTGCGCCGGGATCACCCCGTTCAACTTCCCGGCCATGGTGCCGATGTGGATGTTCCCGGTGGCGATCGCCTGCGGCGACACCTTCGTGCTCAAGCCGTCGGAGAAGGACCCGTCGGCGGCCGTCCGGCTGGCCGAGCTGTGGGCCGAGGCCGGGCTGCCGGACGGCGTGTTCAACGTCGTCCACGGCGACAAGGCGGCGGTGGACGGCCTGCTGGAG
>NZ_JBFAOF010000215.1:0-9321 GCF_040675125.1 Spirillospora sp. NPDC049652
AGCGGCACGGCGTGACGATGTTCATGGTGGTGCAGGCCGCGTTGGCGGCGGTGCTCTCCCGCCTGGGCGGCGGCACGGACGTCCCCCTGGGCACGGCCGTCGCGGGACGTGGCGACGCGGCGCTGGAGGGGCTGGCCGGGTTCTTCCTGAACACGCTGGTGCTCCGCACGGACGTCGGGGGCGACCCGTCGTTCGCCGAGCTGCTCGGCCGCGTCCGGGAAGCCGACCTCGGCGCGTTCGCGCACCAGGACCTCCCCTTCGAGCGGCTGGTGGAGGACCTGAACCCGGTCCGCTCCCTCTCGCGTCACCCGCTGTTCCAGGTGTCGCTGACACTGCAGAACCTGGGCGGCGCCGGGGACTCCGAGGGTTCCGGATGGGAGCTCCCGGGCGTCCGGGTGGAGCCGGTGCGCGCGGACGAGATGGTCGCGGCGCGGTTCGACCTGTCGGTCACGCTGGGGGAGCAGCGCGACCAGGGCGGCCGGCCCGCCGGGCTCGGCGGCGAACTCCTCTACGCCACCGACCTGTTCGAGGAGACGACCGCACGCGCCCTCGCCGCCCGATTCGCCCGGGTGCTGGAGCAGGTCGCGTCCGACCCGGACATGCGGATCAGCGACCTGGAGATGCTGACCGGCGCGGAGCGCGAACGCGTCCTGATCGACTGGAACGACACCACCCGCGACGTCGCGGCCGGTTCCGTCCCGGACTTGTTCGCGGCGCAGGTGGCCCGGACTCCCGAGGCGGTGGCGGTGGAGTTCGGCGACGTCCGCTGGACGTACGCCGAGCTGGACGCCCACGCGAACCGGGTGGCGCACACGCTGGTCGAACGCGGCGTGGGCCGCGAGGATCTGGTGGCCATCCGCCTGGAGCGTTCGGCGGACCTGATCGCGGTGATCCTGGGGGTGCTGAAGGCGGGCGCGGCGTATCTGCCGATCGACCCGTCCTATCCGCCCGAGCGGATCGCGTTCATGCTGGCCGACGCCGCTCCGGCCGTCGTGGTGGACGTCGATTTCCTGACGACCCTGAGCCCCGACGACAGCCCGGTCAGTGCCGCGATCCCGGCCGATCAGCTGGCCTACGTGATCTACACGTCGGGCTCGACCGGCAAACCCAAGGGCGTCGGCGTTTCACATCGCGGTGTGGCGAGCCTCGCGGCTTGGCAGGCCGACCGGTTCGAGGTGGGGACCGGTTCACGGGTGGCGCAGATGGCCGCGCTGGGCTTCGACGCCGCCTTCTGGGAGCTGTGCATGGCGCTGCTGTCGGGCGCGACGCTGCTGCTCGCCGACGTCGAGTCCCTGCTGGCGGACCCGGACGTCACACATGCGACGATGCCGCCGTCCTTGCTGGCCACGGTGGAGAACCTGCCCGACAGTCTGGTGAACCTGGTCGTCGCCGGTGAGGCGTGCCCGCCCGGCCTGGTGGAACGTTGGGCTCCGGGCCGTCGGATGTTCAATGCCTACGGTCCGACCGAGTCCACGGTCTGCGCCACGACGAGCGATCGCCTAAGCCCTGGTGACGCGATCTCGATCGGCGGCCCGATCTGGAACACCTCGGTGTACGTCCTGGACGAGGCGTTGCGTCCCGTCCCGCCTGGTGTGACCGGTGAGCTGTACATCGCCGGCCCCAGCCTGGCACGCGGCTACATCGGACGCATCGGCCTGACCGCCGAGCGGTTCGTGGCCTGCCCCTTTGTCCCCGGCACGCGCATGTACCGCACCGGGGACATGGTCCGCTGGACGTCCGACGGCCGCCTGGCGTTCGCTGGCCGCGCCGACGACCAGATCAAGATCCGCGGGTTCCGTGTCGAGCTCGGCGAGATCGAGGCGGTCATCGCGGCCCACGACGAGGTGGAGCAGGCGGCCGTCGTCGCCCGCGAGGACCAGCCGGGAGTGAAGCGCCTGGTCGCCTACGTGACCGGTAGCAGCGACGGACTCCGGGAGTACGCCGCCGAGCGGCTGCCCGACTACATGCTCCCGGCCGCGTTCATCGTCCTGGACGAGTTCCCCGTGACGTCCAACGGCAAGCTCGACCGGGCCGCGCTGCCCGCCCCCGACTTCGAGGGGCAGACCGTCAGCCGCGCACCGGCCACCGCGACCGAGGAGATCCTCTGCGGCCTGTTCGCCGAGATCCTCGGCCTGGAAACCGTCGGAGCCGAGGACTCCTTCTTCTCCATCGGCGGCGACTCGCTCCTCGCGATCCGGCTGATCGCCCGGGTCCGCGCCGTCCTCGACGTCGACCTCGGCATCCGCGAGCTGTTCTCGGCGCCCACGGTCGCCGAACTGGCCGAAGTGATCACCGGCGGTGGACGGGCGGACGTGGAGGGGCTGCTGCCGCTCCGGACCGAAGGGGAGCGGCAGCCGCTGTTCCTCGTCCACCCGGGCAGCGGCCTCGGCTGGAAGTACGCGGCCCTGGCGCGCAGCCTTCCGGAGGGACGCCCCCTGTACGCGGTCCAGGCCCGCGGGCTGGACGGCTCGGCCGAGGACGACCTTCCGGGCAGCGTGGAGGAGATGGTCGCCGAGTACCACGAGCAGATCCGCGCGGTCCAGCCGGACGGTCCGTACCACCTGGTCGGATGGTCCTTCGGCGGCGTGGTCGCGCAGGCGCTGGCGACCCGGCTCCGGGAGGCGGGCGAGCAGGTGGCGCTGCTGGCCGTTCTCGACGGCTACCCGTTCCAGCAGCGGACCGAGGCCGACATGGTCCGCGTCGGCCCCCCGCCCGCGGGCCCCGGCGCACCCGGGGACGAGCACCGTCGCGGACCCGCCGCGGACGCGCTGGCGTCCGTCGCCCGCGTGTCGGACAACAACATGCGGCTGCACGAGGAGTTCGTCCCCGCCCCGTTCGACGGCGACATGCTGCTCGTCGTGGCCACCGAGGACCGCCCGGACCACCTGCCCGCCGAGGACGCCCCGGAGGTCTGGCGCCCGCACGTCACCGGACGGCTCGACGTCCACGAGGTACCGGCCGGCCACCACGGGCTGCTCGACGGTGAAGCCCTCACCGAGATCGCCCGCCTCCTCCACACCCACCTCGGCGACTGACCGGTGATGGTCGGCGGCGGCCAGGGGCGTCGCTCACGACATCGCGGTAGCAGACGAATTTGACGGCGTGGCCGCCGGATCACCTTGAGGAGGGGCCGCAGGCAGCACAGCCTGGTGATCTGCGCCAACGTCACTGCCAAGGTGTTTGCTGCGGCACTCACCGACCACGATGGCGAACCCGCACGTTCAGCACGAATCGGAGTTCCTTGACGACCCGCTTGCCCAGGACGGCCGCCGCCCCCTCGACGAGTTCAGTCAGTTCCGGGGGTGGAGGAGGCAGATAATGCTGGGTGTGCAGCCAGGCCTGGACGTCGGAGGCCGCGACCGCGCGGATCACCGCGTTCGCGTCCTCGATCAGCAGCAGGTCGGCCTTGAGCCGGGTCCAGCTCCCCTGATCGAGCAGCAGGCGCTGCGCGGTGCGGCGGGTGGTTACGGGTAGGTCGGCCATGACGAGCGGCCACAGTACCTCCTCAGGTACCGAGTGGCTGGAGAGAGCTCGCCTGACCTGCTGGAGCACGCGGCCGGACGGGTCGCGCAGCATCGCGACGAGCGTGGCGTGGTCACTGCCCCCCAGAGCGTGCAGCGTGCGTACCGCTTCGGCGCGCACCGCCGGGCGTGGATCAGCCAGCGAGGCCCGAACGGACGGGAGGTCCTCACGGGTGCCGGTCTCGGCCAGTCCCGCGATCCCGCCAGGAGTGGCCCCGGCACGCAGCGCGGCGCGATAGTGCACCACCGGGTCGAGACCGGCGCGGCGCGAACCCAGTTGGGCGGTCTCACGGACCACCCGCGCACGGTCTTCCAGATACGGGGCGCACAGTGCGCTGTCCCCGGCCAGCGCGGGCCGAGTGAGCGCCAGCGCGCGCAGAGTCGGGACCGGACTGCGCACGAGGGGCATGAGCACCGAGGCATCCTCCGACAGGGCGGCGGCCGCCTCGGCGCAACGTACGGCGGTGACCTGGTCTGGATCCTCGCAGGCGGCGCGGACGAGGCGCTCTACGGACAGGAGGCCCGACTCGGTGGCGACCTGGACGGCATGCCTGCGGGCGTACCTGTCGGCGCACGCGAGCGCGGGCTCCAGAAGCCTGCCGGGCGATCGGCGCAGCGCGGCGTCGACGAGCGAGGTCAACTCGGCCGCCCTGCGCCGATCGCGCATGGCCGCGGCCATCGCCAGCAAGGACAGGAAGCGGTGCGGCCGGGGTTCGGCCAGGAGCTCCGCCACATGACGCAGGGCGGCGTTCCGGACGGCCGGCACCCAGTCCGTGGCGCGAACGGCGAGCACCGGTAGCAAGTCGTCCTCGGAGGCGAGGCGGCGGACCGCGCGCTGGCGGACCAGCCCGTCACGATCGCAGGCGCTGAGCGCCAGGGCCAACGGGGTCTCAGTGCGCAGGACCGAGGTCCAGCCCTCGATCTGCCACTCGCTGCGCACCGCCAGGTCGAGGGCGAGCCACTGCTTCGGGTGCGCCAGGCCGTGCAGAGCGGCCTGGGCGGCAGTGGAACTGGACGCCGCCTCGCGCAGGAACGATAAGGCACGCGCACGGTCCACGCACCTTCCAGTGGTCAGCTCGTTGGTCACCTGCTCAGTCTCGGCCTCGTTCGCCGGTACTTCGACCAGTAATGTCGCTCACCTTCCGGGCGAACTCCCCGACACTGTCGTGCAGCTCCTCTCGGGTGGCGCGGTCACAGGCTCCGGGGCGATGGTCCTTTCGACGGCCACTGCGATGTCGTTCCTGACGCATTGTCGACATTCTTCTTGCCTCTGCGTATGGCCGATGAAATCTGTCGGTATGGCGTGCTTCGATCCTGGTCACGGCTGCGGCCTTGCGGGCCGGTCGCAGAACACCGGGGAACGGAGCCTTCGATGGGGCACGAACGGTGGCAGGACGTGGATGAACGGCGTCCGTGGTGGGTGCCGTGGTGGCTGAGGCTGCCCGCCCGTCCGCGTAGTGCGGAGGGGTGGGCGGCATGGGCGGTCGGCCTTCTGGTTCTGGTCTGGCTACTGGGCCTCGCATGGCGGCTGTCGGTCGCCTACTGGTACGTGTCGCTGCCCGCCTTGGTCGTGATCGGTGTGGCCACTGATCGCTACTGGCGGTCGTTGTGGGCGGCCGAGTTGCGGCGTCGTGAACGGGTGGCCTCCTACAGCCTGACGTTCGCCGAGATGGCCGAGATGCACTGGCAGGAGTTCGAGATCGCGGTGATGCGCCTGCTGCGCAGGGACGGTATCGAGGCCGAGCACACCGGCCGCGCGGGCGACTTCTCCGGTGACGTCGTCGGCTACGACCCCGTCCTGAACCAGCGGTGGATGGTTCAGGTCAAGCACTACGGGCCGGGGAACAAGGTGAACTCCCATGACGTCCAGAAGGTCGCCGGAGCGGCCTGGCCGATCTACCAGGCGAAGCTGAAACTCGTCGTCACGACCAGCGACTACACCCGCGACGCCCGCACCTTCTCCGGCAAAGCCGACATCCACCTCATCGACAGGCACGCCCTCATCCGCTGGGCCACCGACGGCATCCACCTCCACGACGTCCTCGGCATCTCTCCCGGCGCCCAATACCAGGCAGTCGGCTGAACAGTGTACGGAGTCTCCACCTGTTCCTCTCATGATTCGCTCCAGGTCAGGGCGGTGGCGGCTGGGTTGGGGGCTTGTCGGGGCGGCCCAATGGGGTCGGGGGATGTTGTGGGGGACGACAGGTCGGGGAGGCCGCGGGTTCGGGAGTGTGGGAGGCATGGATGCTGGGGTGATCGGGGACATTGAGCGGCTGGTGACGTGTGAGTCGCCTTCGGACGATCTGGAGGCGGTCGCGCGGAGCGCGGAGGTGGTCGCGGAGGTCGGGGGCGCGCGGCTGGGGGCTGAGGCGGAGCGGATCGTCCTTGAGGGGCGGACGCATCTGCGGTGGCGGTTCGGCGGACGGCCCCGGGTGCTGGTGCTGGGGCATCACGACACGGTGTGGCCGGTCGGATCGCTGGAGCGGCATCCGTTCGAGGTGCGGGACGGGGTCATGCGTGGGCCCGGGTGCTTCGACATGAAGGCCGGGTTGGTGATGGCGTTTCACGCGATCGCCGCGCTGGGGGACCGGTCCGGGGTGACGCTGCTGGTCACCGGGGATGAGGAGCCCGGGTCGCCGACCTCGCGGGAGCTGATCGAGAGCGAGGCGCGGCGGTGCGAGGCGGTGCTCGTGCTGGAGGCGGCCGGGCCCGGCGGGGCGTTGAAGAGCGAGCGCAAGGGGGTCTCGCGGTACGAGGTGCGCGTGACCGGGCGGGCGGCGCACGCCGGGCTCGATCCCGAGAAGGGGGTCAACGCCGCCTTGGAGGCGGCCCATCAGCTGGTGGCCGTGGCGGCGTTGGGCGGCGGGGGGACGACCGTGACGCCGACGACGCTGCGGGCGGGGACGACGGTGAACACGGTTCCGGCGGACGCCGTGTTCGAGGTGGACGTCAGGGCGTGGACGGAGGCCGAGCAGCAGCGCGTCCATGCGGCGATGACGGCGCTCAGGCCGTGCCTGGAGGGCGCGGCGGTGGAGGTGGTGGGCGGGCCCAATCGTCCGCCGCTTGAGGCCGGGGCGTCGCGGGAGCTGTTCGCGTTGGCCGAGCGGATCGCGGATTGGCCGCTCACCGCGACGGCCGTCGGCGGGGCGTCCGACGGCAATCTGACGGCGGGCGTCGGCGTCGCGACGCTGGACGGGCTGGGGGCCGTCGGCGGGGGCGCGCATGCCGCCGACGAGCATGTCCTCGTCGCCGAGCTTCCTCGCAGGACCCGTCTGCTGACCGGCTTGCTGGGTTGTCTTCTCGGACGAAACGGCGGGCCTGGTTCTGTTCGGCCGGACCAGCTGTCCGGAGAAGCGCTCTGGAACCATGCCTGCCGTGACTGAAGTGGACATCCGCCTCCTTGAGGAGGTCGGCGACCTGGAAGCGGTCCGCCGTCTGTACGAGGAGATCTGGCGGACCGGGGCGACCGGCACGCCCGTGACGGCCGACTTCCTGCGCGCGCTGGCGAAGGCGGGCGGCTACGTGAGCGGGGCCCTGGTGGACGACGAGCTGGTGGGAGCCTGTTTCGGCTTCTTCGCTCCGCCGCCCTGCGAGGCCCTGCACAGCCACATCGCCGGCGTCCTGGCGCGGGCGCAAGGACGGAACATCGGCTTCGCCTTGAAGGCGCATCAGCGGGAGTGGGCGCTGGAGCACGGCGCCCGCGAGATCTGGTGGACCTTCGACCCGCTGATCCGCCGCAACGCGCACTTCAACCTGGTCAAGCTGGGCGCCGACGCGACCGAGTACCTGCCGGACTTCTACGGCCCGATGGACGACGACATCAACCGCACCGACCCCACCGACCGGCTGTTCGTCCGGTGGCGTCTGGCGTCGGCGCACGTCGAGGCCGCCTGCGCGGGCACCCCGCGGACGGCGACGGTGTCCGGGCCCGCGCTGCTGGCCCCGGGCCGGGACGGCGGGCCGCGGCTCGGCCGGACCGCGGCGAAGGTCGTCGCGGTGGCCGTCCCCGACGACGTCGAGGCGCTGCGCGAGCGCGATCCGGCGCTGGCCTCCGCCTGGCGCATGGCCGTGCGGGAGGTCCTCGGCGGACTGCTGGACGACGGCGGCACGGTCCGCGGATTCGACCGCACCGCCGGATACCTCGTGGAGAGAGCATGAAGATCGAAGGGGTGGAGGTCCGCACCCTGCGGATGCCGCTGGTCGCGCCGTTCCGCACCAGCTTCGGCACCGAGACCGTCCGCGAGGTGGTGCTGATGCGCGCCGTCACCGACGAGGCCGAGGGCTGGGGGGAGTGCGGGGCGGGCACCGCGCCGCTGTACTCCTCCGAGTACACCCACGCCGCCGTGGACGTGCTGAGGCGCTATCTCATCCCGGCGGTCAGGGAGGTGCGCGGCGCGCACGAGGTGGGGCCGGCGCTCGCCGCGTTCAAGGGCCACCGCATGGCCAAGGCCGCGCTGGAGACCGCGATCTGGGACGCCGAGCTGCGCGGACGCGGCCAGCCGCTGAGCCAGGCCCTCGGCGCGACCAGGACGCGGGTCCCGTGCGGGGTCTCGGTGGGCATCACCGACACGATCCCGCAGCTGCTGGACGTCGTCGCCGGATATCTGGAGGCGGGCTACCAGCGCATCAAGCTCAAGATCGAACCGGGGTGGGACGTCGAGCCGGTGCGGGCCGTCCGCGAGCGTTTCGGCGACATCGCGCTGCAGGTGGACGCCAACGCCGCCTACCGCTACAGCCAGGCCGGGCATCTGGCCGGGCTCGACGCGTTCGACCTGGTCATGCTGGAGCAGCCGCTCGCCGAGGACGACCTGATCGGCCACGCCGAGCTGGCGAAGCGCCTCACCACCCCGATCTGCCTGGACGAGTCGATCGTGGACGCCCGCGCGGCGGCCACCGCGATCACGCTCGGCGCCTGCGAGATCGTCAACATCAAGCCCGGCCGGGTCGGCGGCTACCTGGAGGCCAAGCGCATCCATGACGTGTGCGCGGCCCACGACGTCCCGGTGTGGTGCGGCGGCATGCTGGAGACCGGCATCGGCCGGGCGGCCAACGTCGCGCTCGCCGCGCTGCCCGGGTTCGGGTTCCCCGGCGACACCTCGGCGTCCGACCGGTACTACACGACCGACATCACCGAGCCGTTCCGGCTGGAGGACGGCCACCTCGCCGTGCCGACCGGTCCGGGCCTCGGCGTCAGCCCCCTCCCCGAGCTGCTGGACGCCGTGACCGCCGAGAAGGTGTGGATCCCCGTTGCGTGATGGTTTCGGGCGCGGACTCGGCGCGGAGGCCGTCCGGCGTCCCGGCGGGCGGCGACGGGGCGGGGGTGGCGTCGGACCAGCCGGAACGCATGGCATGATCTCGGCATGGTGAACGCACGATCACGTACCGGAGCCGTCGCGGCCCCGGGCGTGCGCCCGGCCCCGTGACCGGCCTGGCGCGGGTCCTGGAGGAGTTCGGCTCGACCCTTCTGGAGCTGGTCTGCGGGGAGCTGACGCGGCGGGAGATCGGCGGCGTCGTCATCTACGACCCGCTCGACGAGCCCGAGGTGCCGGCGAACGCCCTGGTGCTGGGCGTCGGGCTGCACGAGGACCTGGCGCGGTTCGTCACCCGGCTGGGGGAGCGCGGGGCCCTCGGCCTGGTCGTCCGCGCTCCGGTCGCGCCCGACGCCGACCTGCTCGCGGCGGCCGAGAAGTCCGGGGTGGCCGTCCTGGCGTTCGCGCGCGGCGCCTCGTGGAACCACCTGGCCGGGATGCTGCGGACGCTGACCGCCGAAGGCGACCCGTACGGCGCGTCCGGCCAGGCC
>NZ_JBFAOF010000216.1:0-9277 GCF_040675125.1 Spirillospora sp. NPDC049652
CCCGTCCCGCAGGCGGGAGCGGGCCGGTGACCGTGCGCGTCCTGATCGCCGACGACCAGGCGATGATCCGCGGCGGCCTCGGCGACCACCTCGATGCCGGGTTCGTCCTCCAGGATGAGCCGCAGCCCGCCGCGGATCATCGCCTGGTCGTCGGCGATCAGGACGCGCACGGTCACCGGCCCGCTCCCGCCTGCGGGACGGGCAGGACGGCGCGGACGGCCCAGCCGCCGCCGTCGCCCGGACCGGCGTCGAGCGTCCCGCCGAGGGACTCGACGCGCTCGCGCATGCCGAGCAGCCCGAACCCGCCCCGGCCGCCCGGCCGCGCCGGCGGCGCGTCGTCCACGACCTCCACGGTGACGCGGCCGCCGTCCCGCCGCACGCTCACCGCGACCGAACCGGCCAGCGGCGCGTGCCGCGCGACGTTCGTCAGCGACTCCTGGACGACCCGGTAGACGGTGCCGGTCACCTCGGGCGGCCAGTCCGCGGGCGGCCAGGCGGTGTCGCCGTCCGGCAGGTGCAGGCGGACGGTCGGCCCGGTCCTGCCGAAGCGGTGCACGAGTTCGGTCAGGTGCTCGGACCCGGCCGAGCCGGACGCGGTGAAGCCGTCGCCTGCGGCGTCGCCGGTGTCGCGCAGCAGGGTGACGGCGCGGCGCATAGCGGCCAGGGCGTCCGCTCCCGCCGTCTCGATGCCGGTGAGCGTGCGCGGGATGTCCTCGGGACGCCGCCGCGCGACGACCTGCGCCGCCTGGGCCTGGATCAGCATGCTCGCGATGTGGTGGGCGACGTCGTCGTGCATCTCGCGGGCGAGCTCCAGGCGTTCCTCCCGCCGCACGCGCTCCACGGCGGCCCGCGCCCGGACGTCCGCGAGCCGCAGCGCGAGGCCGACCGCGACGGCGGCGCACCAGGTCAGGACGCTGATGTTGGCCACCGAGGCTCCGCCGGACGACGTCCGGGCCGCGATCTCGCCGCCCGCCGCGACGGCCAGCCCGCCGCCCGCCACGGCCGCGGCGGTCGCGGCGGGCAGCGTCCGGAGCGCGGAGCCGACCAGGACGGCCAGGCCGAGCGCCACGGCGGGGCTCGGCTCGGCGGGCAGGTGGGCCTCCCGCGCGACGAACGTCGCGGCGCCCGCGACCGCGACCGCGAGCGCGGCGGCCCCGACAGGCCACCGGTGGTGCAGCAGGGCGAGGACGCACACGGCCGTCGCCGCGACCGCTCCGAACGGCCAGTACGCCGCGCCCCAGCTCGTCCCGATGGCGACGGCCTGGAAGATGACGGCCGCCGCGAACAGCGCGGCGGCAACGGGCCGGGTCCAGCGGGACGAGATGACCATGGTGCCCAGGTTGGGAGACGGGCGCCCTGGAGGCAATCGGCCGAAAGGACCGTTCCGGGCGCCCGCCTTCTCGTGCGGCCCGGTCAGGGCGCGAGGTCCTCGACGGAGGTCAGGCGGCCTCCGGCCAGCGTGAGCCGCCGGTTCACCTTGATCCGTTCGAGGAAGCGCTCGTCGTGGCTGATCACGATGAACGCGCCCTCATAGGCGTTGAGCGCGTTCTCCAACTGGCCGACGCTCACCAGGTCGAGGTTGTTGGTCGGCTCGTCCAGCAGCAGCAGGTGCGGCGCGGGCTCGGCGTACAGCACGCACGCGAGCGTCGCGCGGAGGCGCTCGCCGCCCGACAGCACCCGCACCGGCAGGTGGACGCGCTGCCCCCGGAACAGGAACCGCGCGAGGACGTTGAGTCGCTGCGCGTCCGGCAGCGACGGCGC
Organism: Spirillospora sp. NPDC049652; assembly: GCF_040675125.1. Taxonomy (NCBI): domain Bacteria; kingdom Bacillati; phylum Actinomycetota; class Actinomycetes; order Streptosporangiales; family Thermomonosporaceae; genus Spirillospora; species Spirillospora sp. NPDC049652. The sequence continues at coordinate 1,762 of NZ_JBFAOF010000216.1, forward strand.
GGCGGCCGCGAAGTTCTCCGCGATCGTCCGGTCGTCGTCGAGCAGGTCCAGGCGCTGGGACAGGTAGGCGACGCGGCCGTCCGCGCGCCGGACGGACCCGGAGTCGGGTTCCAGCTCGCCGTTGACCAGCCGCAGCAGCGTCGACTTGCCGACGCCGTTCGCGCCGGACAGCGCGATGCGCTCCGGCCCGCGGATCGTCAGGTCCGCGCCGTCGCCCGCGAAGATGTCGGTGTCGCCGAGGCGCTTGCGCAGGTGCTCGCCGACGAACAACGTGCGTCCGGCCGGGACGTGCGTCTCGGGCAGCTCCAGCGCGATGCCCTGCTCGGACCGGACGGCCCGCGCCGCCTCGTCCGCGCGCTCCCTGGCGTCGCTCACCCGGGACGCGTGCATCGTCTGGGCGCTGCCCGCCGCCTTCTCGGCGCTGCGCTTCATGTTCCCCGCGAACAGCTTCGGCAGCCCGGCGTCCTTGAGGTTCTTCGAGGCGTTGCTCGCGCGGCGGTCGGCGCGTTCGCGGGCCTGCTGCATCTCGCGCTTCTCGCGCTTGAGCTCCTGCTCGGCGTTGCGCAGGTTCCGCTCGGCCGCCTCCCGCTCGGTGGCGACCGCCTCCTCGTAGGCGGTGTAGTTGCCGCCGTAGAAGCGGACCTCGCCGCCGGTCAGCTCGGCGATGCGGTCCATGCGGTCGAGCAGCTCGCGGTCGTGGCTGACGACCAGGACGCAGCCGCGCCAGCCTTCCAGCAGGTCGTAGAGCTTGCGGCGGGCCGCGACGTCCAGGTTGTTGGTCGGCTCGTCCAGCAGCAGCACGTCGGGACGCTTCAGCAGCAGCGCGGCGAGGCCGAGCGAGACGATCTGGCCGCCGCTGAGCCGGCCGAGCGGGTCGCGCAGCGAGACGTCGCCGAGGCCGAGCCGCTCCAGCTCGGCGCGGGCGCGGTCCTCGACGTCCCAGTCGTCGCCGATGACGGCGAAGTGGCGCTCGTCGGCGTCACCGGACTCGATGGCGTCCAGCGCGGCGATCACGTCGGCGATCCCGAGGACGTCCGCGACCGACCGCCCGGCGGTGAGCGGGAGGTCCTGCGGCAGGTAGCCGAGGACGCCCTCGACCGTGACGGACCCGGCGGACGGGGTGAGGCCGCCGCCGATCAGCCGCAGCAGCGTGCTCTTGCCCGCGCCGTTGGGCGCGACCAGGCCGACGCGCTCGGTCTCGACGCTGAAGGTGAGGTTCCGGAAGACCGGGACGTCGTCCGGCCAGGTGAAGGACAGGCCGGAGACGACGATGGGAGAAACGGACATGCGTGGGTCCTTGGCGGAAGCCCGTGCGGCGGCGTGCCGGAGCCGTGCTGCGGCGACGCGCTCAGGGCACGGGGAAAGGTGAACAGGGGACGACGCATAGCCGGGCGCGGATCGGAGAACCGATCAGAACGCGTCCGGACGCCCGGGCCTCTCAGCCGGAGATGTCGTCGTCACTCACCATGTCGGGAACTCCCTCACGAAGACTGGCCGCATGCCGCGCGATCACCACGCGGCGGGCCCTACCGATACTAACCGACGCTTACGACGCACCATTCCCGCCCGTCACACGGTGACGCGGCGCGGCAGGACCGGCGGTTCGGACTCCGATGTGAGGGTTGCCATCAGATGGGCAGATTGAGGCCGCTCCGCCTGATCCGCCTGCTGAGAGAAGAGCGCCCATGGACATGAAGCTGGAAGTCGTCGTCGTGCCGGTGTCGGACGTGGACCGCGCCAAGCGCTTCTACACCCGGGACGCCGGGTTCCGGCTCGACGCCGACCTCCCCGTGGACGACGGCTACCGGGTCGTCCAGGTGACCCCGCCCGGCTCGGAGTGCTCGATCATCTTCGGCACGGGCCTCACGCCCGCCGCGCCGGGCACCTTCCAGGGACTGCACCTGGCCGTCGCCGACATCGAGCAAGCGATCAAGGAACTGGAGGAGCGGGGCGTGCAGGTCAGCGGGCCGTTCCAGGACGCCAGCGGGGTCTTCCACCAAGCGGGCACCGAACGGCGCGTCCCCGGCGTCCATCCGGACCGCGCCAGCTACGGGACGTTCGCCTCCTTCGAGGACCCGGACGGCAACGCCTGGTTCCTCCAGGAGATCACCCAGCGCGCCCCCGGCCGCTGACCCGTCCCCGGCGACGACCCGCGGGGACGGGCCGTCCGGAGGCAGAACGGCGCGAGGCCGCCGTCCCGTCCCTGGGCGACGGGACGGCGGCCTCGCCGGAAAGCACGCGTCAGGCGGTCGGCGCCGGGTCCGGGGACTCGGCGGGAATGAGTTCGGCCGGAGCGCGGGAGTGCCGCTTGGCCAGCGGGTAGTAGAGGGCCGCGGTGAGGGCCAGGCCGATGATCCAGGAGATGTCGGCTCCGTCGAGCATCTTGGTGACCGGGCCCGTGTAGAGGGTCTGGCTGAGGAACGGGATCTGGGCGGCGACGCCGACGACGTAGCAGCCCAGCGCGACCGCGTTCCAGCGGCCGTAGCGGCCCTTCGGGTCGTACAGCGCGGGGATGTCGATGCGCTCCTTGGAGACCAGGTAGTAGTCGACCAGGTTGATGGCGCTCCACGGGGTGAACACCATCAGCAGCATGAGGACGAAGTTCTTGAAGTTGCTGAGGAAGTCCTCGCTGGCCAGCAGCGCGACCAGCATCGAGAGGACCAGGAAGCCCGTGATGTACAGGGTGCGCGCGAGCTGCGTCACCCGCCGTTCGCTGGTGAACGCGGAGACCGTCGTCAGGATCGACATGAAGCCGCCGTACGCGTTGAGCGTGTTGATGGTCAGCTTGCCCACGATGATGACCAGGTAGATGAGCAGCGCGACCGCGCCGCCGCCGAGGTGGCCCATGAAGCCGACCTGGTTGGCCAGGAAGCCGCCGCCCTTCTGGGCGGGCAGCGCCGCGAGCAGGACGCCGAAGGACATCGCCCACTGCGAGCCGATCACGCTGCCCCACAGGGTGCAGTGGAAGGTGGTGCGCGGCGAGGTGGTGCGCGGCAGGTAGCGGGAGTAGTCCGCGACGTACGGTCCGAACGTGAGCTGCCAGCCCGCGCCCAGCGAGATCGCCAGCAGGAACGTCGGCCCGTCGAACGCCTTGGCGCCGAACAGCCCGCCGAGGTCGTGGTCGCTCACGACGCGGATCATCAGGTAGGTGAACCCGACGATGCCGAGGACGGTCGCGACGCGTCCGAGCGCGTGGATGTACCGGTAGCCGAGCACGGCGACGACGGCGGTGAGCAGCCCGAACACGATGATGCCGACGGGCCGCGCGTCGGTGTGCGCGATCTGGTTGACCGCCTGCCCGGCGAGCACCGTGCCGGTCGCGGCGAAGCCGAGGTACATGACGATGACCAGCACGATCGGGACGACCGCGCCGTACACGCCGAACTGCGCGCGGCTGGAGATCATCTGCGGCAGGCCGAGCCGCGGGCCCTGCGCGGAGTGCAGCGCCATGAAGACGCCGCCCAGCAGGTTGCCGACGAGCAGGCCGACGACCGCCCAGAGCGGGTCGGCGCCGAACACGACCGCGAGCGCGCCGTCCACGACGGCGGTGATCTGCATGTTCGCGCCGAACCACAGCGTGAACTGGTTGAAGGGGGTGCCGTGCCGCTCGGAGTCGGGGACGACGTCGATGGTGCGGCGCTCCACCACGGGGGTGGGCGGCCGGTCCTGTGCTGCCATGGGTGTCCGGTCCCTTCGGGGGAGGGTGGGGTGGGACGGGGCTGGGGGACGGGGGTGAGGGGGAGGACCGGGGGTCAGGCGAGGGCCTTCTCCAGCAGTTCCATGCCCCGGGCGGACGGCACGCTCATCCGGACGCTGCCCGGCACGCCGAGGCCGGTGCCCGGCCGGACCGCGACGCCGTGCGCGGCGAGCCGCTCGACCATCCGCCGCTCGTCCGGCGTCCGCACCAGCACGAAGTTGGCCTGCGACGGGATCACCTCGTATCCCGCGCGGGTGAGCAGGCCGGTCAGGGCGTCCCGCTGCTCGCGCGCGTGCTCGCGGACGGCCCGCCGGTGCCCGTGGTCGCGGAGCGCGGCGAGCGCGGCGGCCTGCGCGAGGCCGCTGACCGAGAACGGCGCGCGGATGCTCCGCAGCGTCGCGATGATCTCCGGGGCCGCGACCAGGTAGCCGACCCGCAGCCCGGCGAGGCCGTGGACCTTGGAGAACGTCCGCAGCACGGCGGCGCGGCCGTCCCGGGCGAGCGGCATCGCGGTCGTGGCGTCGGGGTCGTCGGTGAAGTCGATGTACGCCTCGTCCACGACGACCAGGCGCGCGCGGCTCGCGGCGGCGAAGCGCTCGACGCCGGTCCGGGGCAGGACGGTCCCGGTGGGGTTGTGCGGGTTGACGACGTAGGCGATGTCGGCCTCGACCCCGGCCATCGCGTCGAGGTCGTGCGTCCAGTCGCGCAGCGGGACCTTGGTGAGCCGGGCGTTGACGACCTGGCTGCTGATCTCGTCCATGCGGTAGGCGGGGTCGGCGCAGACGGCGTGCCCGCCGTGCGCGAGGTAGGCCCAGGCCAGCAGGTAGATCAGCTCGTCGGAGCCGTTGCCGACGAGGATCTGGTCGGGGTCCGCGCCGTGCAGGCGCGCCAGTTCCGCGCGCAGCTCGCCCGCCAGCGGGTCGGGGTAGTGGTGGGCGCCGGCGGCGGCCTCGGCCAGCGCCCGCGCGACGTGCGGGCTCGCGCCGAGGGGTGTCTCGTTGGAGGCGAGCGAGCCGTCCGGGCTCGGCGCGTGCGTGCCGGGGCGGTACGGCTGGATCCGGCTCAGCCACGGCCGCGGGGTGATCACTCCGTGGTCCGGGCGGCGGGGAGGAGCCTCATCGAGCGCCTCGCTTTCGTATATGCGAACGATGATCGTCTATGCGAATGCGAGGCACACTAAGGACCCACCCGAGGAGATGTCAACGGTCCGTCCCCCGCCGCCTGCGGAGACCCGGGGCGGACGGCGCGGGAGCGACGGAAACAGAGGTCAGACGGCGCGTCCGCCGAGGAGCGCGGACGTCCGCGCGGCGGCGGCGCGGACCTCCCCGGCGATCGCCTCCACGTCGGACGCGGGGCCGGGCAGGTAGCTCACGCCCACCGCGCCCCGGCAGCCCGCCGGGTCGAAGACCGGCGCGGCGACGCAGGTGATGCCGGTCGCGACGCGTCCGTCGTCGGTGGCGTGCCCGCGCGCGCGGATCTCGGCCAGCTCGGCGTCCAGGCCCTCGACCTCCTCCCGGGGACGGTCCGCGACGTGCTCGGCGCGCGCCTGCGGCTCCAGCCAGGCGAGGCACGCCTTGCCCACGGCGGTCAGATGGGACGGCAGCCGCGCCCCGACCGAGCTCGCCAGCCGGACGCCGAGGCCGGGCGGGTCCTCCTTGCACAGGTACACGGCGTCCGTGCGGTCGAGGATCGCGTAGTGCGAGGTGACGCCGAGCGCGCGGGTGAGCCGGGCCAGCTCGGGCGCGACGACCCCGGCGACCCCGACGCGGCGCAGATGCGCCGACCCGACCTCGAACGCCTTCAGCCCGATCCCGTACGCGGCGGGCTTGGACGGTGCGACGAACGACTCGGCCACCAGGTCGCGGAGGATGCCGTGGGCCGTGCTCTTCGGGATGCCGAGCCGGTCGGCGATCTCGGTGAGCGTCAACGCCTCGTCGCTGTGCGCCAGCAGGTCGAGGATCCGCATGGCGCGGACGACGGACGTGCTCAAGAGGCCTCCCGGGACGCTATTCGTATATAGGAATACCGTCCCATATCTCGCACCCCCGGCTCCGGCGTTCGCGGCGGCCCGCGGAGCCGGCCCTCACGCCCGGGAGCGGACGCGCCGGACCAGGTCCTCGGCGGCCACGGGCCACTCGGCGTGGTCGAACGTGAAGCCCGCGTCCAGCAGGCGGCCGGGCGTGACGCGGCGGCTCTTCAGGAGCAGTTCGGTGTCGGAGCGGAGCGCGAGGGCGCCCAGCTCCGCCATCCACGCGGTGGCCGGCAGGCCGACGGGCATGCCCCACGCCCGGCGCAGGTGCCGCATGAAGTCGCGGTAGGGGAGCGGGTTCGGGGACGTCAGGTTGACCGGGCCGGACAGGTCGTCGCGCTCGATCAGGAACTGGACGGCGCGCACGAAGTCCCGGTCGTGGATCCACGAGACGTACTGCCCGCCGCCCGCCACCGGGCCGCCGAGGCCGAGCCGGACCATCCCGAGCATGTGCGCGAAGACGCCGCCCTTGTCCGGGCTCATCACCATCGCGGCGCGCAGGGCGACGCGGCGGGTGTGCGGAGTGTCGGCGCGCGACTGGGCGGCCTCCCAGTTCCGCGCGATGCGGACGCTGTACTCCCAGTAGCGCGGGACGCCGGGCTCCCGGCCGCCGATCTCGCCGGTCGCCTCGTCGTTCGGCGCGTCGAAGCGGTGCGCGTAGACGGTCGCGGTGCTCGCCTGCAGCCAGAGCCGCGGCGGCGCGGCGGCCTTCGCGATGGCCTCGCCGACGGCCTCGGTGGACCGGACGCGCGAGTCCAACATGTCCTGGAGGTTGGCCGGGGTGTAGCGGCAGCTCACGCTGCGCCCGGCCAGGTTGACGACCACGTCCGCGCCGTCGATCTCGTCCGTCCAGGGGCCCGGCGTGCGGCCGTCCCAGGCGACCTCGCGCGGTCTCGAAGGTCGCCGCGTCAGCACCACCACGTCGTGTCCGGCCGCCGTCAGCGCGCGGTCGAGAATCGCTCCCACCTGCCCGGATCCCCCGGGAATGACCACCTTCATGCCCGCACCCTAGCTCTCCTTTGAACGCGTTCAAGGCCTCTGTGTCGATGATCACCAGGCCGTTCCCGGACGCCGCCGGGCGGCGCGTCCCGGCGGCGTCCCGGCGGTGGCCCGGCGGTGCCCGGCGCGGCCCCGGGGAGCGCGTCGGGGGAACCCCGAGAGCGGGTCGGGGACGGGTCGTCCGGCAGGCGGAGCCGGGTGTGCCCGAACGGTCGAAGTGGCGGCGGCCGGGCGCGGAAGATGATCAAGCGCATGAGAGGCGATCGAGTGTGCGCGGGGCCGCGGGCCCCGCTGGTCCTGCGGCTGGCCTGGCGGAACGTGCGGAACGACCGGCTGGGGTTCGCGGCGGTGTTCGCCGCCGTGCTGACGGCCGTGGTGCTCGTCGCGGGGAACGGCCTGCTGGTCGCGTCCGCCGCGTCCCGGTCCGAACTGGACGGCGTCACCGGACTGCTCATCCTGTCGGCCTTCGTGTCGGCTTTCGTCGCGGTGTTCGTCGTGGCGGGCATGCTCGGCCTGCACGCGGCCCGGCGGCGCCGCACGTGGGGGCTGCTCCGGTCGATCGGGATGACGGCGCGCCAGCTTCGCGGACTCGTCCTCGCCGAGGCCGCGACGCTGGCCCTCGCGGCGAGCGCGGCGGGCTCGGCGCTGGCCGTGCCCTACGCGGGGGTGATGGCGGCGTTCGTCCGGGAGGTCGGACTCGCGCCGACGGGTATTCCGCTGCGGCTCTCGCCGGTGCCGTTCGTCCTCGCGTTCCTCGTCGGCCCGGCGGTCACGGTGGCCGCCGCGCTCGC
>NZ_JBFAOF010000217.1:0-9205 GCF_040675125.1 Spirillospora sp. NPDC049652
GTCGAGGGCGCACGCTCCGACGCCCAGCCCGGCGGGCATGTCGTTCGGCGGGACCGGCACGCGCACCTGCTCGGAGCTGGTGGCGACGCCCGCCCAGGCCTCGGCGGCGAGCTTGAGGGCCGGTTCGAGCAGGTCCTCCGGCGTCCCCTCGAACGTCCCGGACGGCGCGAACGGGTCGAAGGACGGCCCGGGGCCGCCGGTGAGGAACGCCGCGAACCCGATCTGGTCGCCCGCCGCGTGCTGGAGCACCTGCGCGGCGGTCCACTGCGCGCAGGGCGTCGGGGCGTCCCAGTCGGCGACCGCGGCCACGGCGGTCCGCAGCGCGTCGTGGGACTGCGCCAGAATCGGCCAGTTGGTCATGTCATGCTCCTGCGCGTCGGCTGCCGACCTGAAACGATCAAGGCCGGTCATCGGGGTTTCTATCGCGAAACACGATGCTTTGGCAGAGGGTTGCGGGCAACGGTTTCGCTGCGACGCGCCGCGTGGCCCGGGCGTGCGGTCCGGTGGTCGGGACGGGTCGGGCCGCCCGGGTGACGCGGGGCGGGTTCCGGGGTATCCGTGTTCCGGCCCCCCAGGAGCCGTAACAAGTTTCGGAAGGCGTCCGGCCCGGGTTCCGGACGCGGGATCTCGGCGGCGGGAAGCAACGGGCGTCCCGCCGGGTTGGGAGAGATGTGATCGACGCCGCACCCACCTCGTACCCCGCCTGGCTGGAGCGCTTCGTCCGCGAGGCGCCGCTGATGCCGGTCCCCGAGGGCATGCGGCCCGCGGCGGGCAGCCGCCGCGCCGCGGTGCTCATCCTCTTCGGCGAGGGACCGGACGGCCCGGACGTGCTGCTCACCGAGCGGGCCGCGACGCTGACCAAGCACGCCGGGCAGCCCGCGTTCCCGGGCGGCCGCATCGACCCGGAGGACGACGGCCCGGTCGGCGCCGCGCTGCGCGAGGCGCAGGAGGAGGCCGGTGTCGTGCCGTCCGGTGTGGACGTGCTGGCGACGCTCCCCGAGCTGTACCTGTCGCACAGTGACCACCGGGTCACGCCGGTGGCCGGGTGGTGGCGGACGCCGTCCGAGGTCGCGCCCGGGCACCCCGGCGAGGTCGCGACCGTCGCGCGCGTCCCGATCGCCGAACTGACCGACCCCGCGAACCGGCTGACCGTCCGGCACCCGTCCGGGCTGCGGCTCGGCCCCGCGTTCCGCGTCCGCGGCATGCTGGTGTGGGGGTTCACGGCGGGGCTGCTCACGGCCGTCCTCGCCGCGGGCGGATGGGACCGTCCATGGGACACCGGTCACGTGGAGGACCTCCCGCCCGACGTCCTCTCCCTCTCGGCGCGCGGCTGACGCGAAGCCCGGCACGCGCCCGCCGCAGGGGCCTCACGGGGTTCCGCACCGGCTCGCGGGGACGCGCGTATAGCCCTGCATGACTACACAGGTCCGGTGAAACTGGTACAGCGAGGGGACGTGCGCAGCCCCGTTGTCGCTATACGGTGAAGCGGTGCTGGGCGACCACCTTCTGGACCTGATCCTGCTCGTGCTGATACTGCTGTTCGCGGTGTCCGGCTACCGGCAGGGCTTCATCGTGAGCCTGCTGAGCTTCGTCGGCTTCGTCGGCGGCGGCGTCGTGGGCGTCCTCATCGCCCCGCCGATCGCCGAGGCCACGGTGAACGGGGCCGCGCAGCAGGCGCTGCTCGCGATCGTCATCGCCTTCCTCGCGGCCACGCTCGGGCAGCTCCTCGCGTCCTCGCTGGGCGCGGTGCTGCGCAACCGGGTGACCGACAACAACGCGCGCACGGCGGACGCGGTGGGCGGCGGCTTCGTCTCGGTCATGTCGCTGCTCATCGTCGCGTGGTTCTTCGGGTCGCTGGTCGCCAACTCGGAGTTCAAGTCGGTGCGCACGCAGGTCAAGGGGTCGTCCATCATCCGCGGCGTCAACGACGTGATGCCGCAGGAGGCGCAGACCTGGTTCTCCTCCTTCCGCGGGTTCGTGGCCAGCAGCGAGTTCCCGCAGGTGTTCAACGGCCTCGGCGGCGAGTCGGTGGCCAAGGTCCCGCCGCCCGACGACGCGATCCTCAACACCGGCGCGTTGCGCGCCGCCAAGCAGTCCATCGTGAAGATCACCAGCACCGCGCCGGACTGCCAGCGCCGCATCGAGGGCACCGGCTTCGTGTTCGCGCCCGAACGGGTGATGACGAACGCGCACGTCGTCGCGGGCGCGCGCGGCGCGTCCCGGATCGACTCGCTGGACGGCACCCACCGCAACGCCAAGGTGGTCCTGTACGACCCGCAGCGCGACGTGGCCGTCCTGTACGTGCCGGGCCTGACCGCGACGCCGCTGAAGTTCGCCGGCCCCGCGCGGGTCCGCGACGACGCCATCATCGCCGGGTACCCGAAGAGCCGCCCGTTCACCGCGCTCGCCGCCCGCATCCGCGCCCGGCAGATCTCCAAGGCCCCGGACATCTACCACTCGCCGCAGGTCACCCGCGAGATCTACGCCATCCGCGGTGACGTGGAGCAGGGCAACTCCGGCGGTCCGCTGCTGTCCAGCGACGGCCGCGTCTTCGGCGTCATCTTCGCCGCCGCCCTCGACTCCCCGCAGACCGGCTACGCCCTCACCGCCAACGAGGTCGCGCCGGACGCGCGCGCCGCCCAGGGCGCCACCATCTCCGTCTCCACCGAGGGCTGCGCCGACTAGCGGCGTTTTAATAAAGCCCCGGCCCACTGCGCTCGCCCAGGGGCTCGCTACGTGACCGTGCCTGGGCGAACGCGGCATCGCTTCGCGATCTGCCCGGTTGCGCTCGCCTTCGGCTTCGCTTCACCGTGCAGGTAGCGCGTTCGCGCGCGTGGCTGAGGCCACTCTGAAACAGGACTTAGCTGGTGCGCCGCGCCGGTCAGCGCAGGCGCAGGCGGACGGTGGTTTCTAGGGGAAGTTCCTCCGCGAGGGCCCGGACATCGGACGTCAGCCTGGGCAGGTCCATGCCGTGCGTGTCGTCCGTGTATGCGTCCAGGCGGTCGGCCGCGCGTGTCAGGAGCGCCTGGGCGCCGCGCGGGTTGCCTCTTCGCAGGTGCGTGATGCCGACGGCGACCTGCGCCAGACCGCGCCACAGCTCGCGTTCGTTCTCCGGCGACGCCTTCCAGACCGCTTCGAGCACCTCGTGCGCGTGGAACGGGCGGTCGGTGTCAAGCAGACGCTGCGCCTCGGCCAGCGCCTCGTCCGGCGGCAGGTCCAGATCGTCCGGTGTCGTCGGGATACCGGACGCGCCGTGCGGGAGAGGACGTCCGTACGCGTCGCGAGGACGAGCGTTACGGGCCCGTCCCCGCTCGTCCCGGTCCCGCTCCTGGGGGGTTCGCTCAGGCATGGGTCAGCGTTCGGGTTCGGGGTCGTTGAGCCAGCCGATGAGCTCGGCGTCGAAGGCGTGCGGACGTTCCTCGTGCGGGAAGTGCCCCGCGCCCTCGATGAGCTTCCAGCGATAGGGAGCGGTGACGTACCGTCCCGAGCCCTGGGCGCTCGCGGGAAGCGTGCAGCGGTCGAGCGCACCGTGCAACTGGAGCGTCGGGACGTGGATGGGCGCGCGCATACGTCGTGCGTAGCGGATACCGTCCGGACGCGGCTGCGAGCGGACGAGCCAACGGTGGTACTCCAGAGCGCAGTGCGCGACGCCGGGGATGCGTATCGCGTCGCGCACGAGCCGTTCGGTCCGTTCGTCCGGCCAACCCGGGCCGGACCAGTCGTGCAGGAGCCGCCCCACGAGTGCGGCGTCGTTCTGGACGAGACGACGCTCGGGCCATAGCGGAACCTGGAAACCGATCGTGTGCCGCGTGGCCCAGAGCTGCCGGCGCGGATCGCCGCGAAGCGCCTGGCGCAGCCGCAGCGGATGCGGAGCGCCGACCGTCACGAGCCTCTGCACGACCTTGGGGTGGTAGGCCGCCATCGTCCAGGCGAGCAGCCCGCCCCAGTCATGCCCCACGACGATCGCGTTGGCCTCCCCGAGCGCGCGCACGAGGCCCGCCGCGTCCGCCGCGAGCGTGACCAGGTCGTAGCCCCGCGGCGGCTTGTCGCTCGCGCCGTAGCCGCGCAGGTCGACGGCCGCCGCGCGGAAACCGGCGGCGGGGAGCGACTCGAGCTGGTGCCGCCAGGACCACCAGAACTCCGGGAACCCGTGCAGCAGCAGGACGAGCGGCCCCTCACCCGCCTCCGCGACGTGGAAGCGGGTGCCGCCCGCGCTCACCGAGCGGTGCGTCCAGGGGCCCTCGATCTCTACCAGCGAGGCGTCCGGCGCGGCCATGTCGTGTCCGCTCAGTCCGCCAGGGCCCGGGTGTCCGCGCCGGGATCGACGGCCCGGCCGGTGTCGTCCCCGTCGCCGCGGTGCCGGATCATCTCGAAGTCGGCGCGCAGCTGCGCGCGGGTCCGCTTCGCCCCGTCGATCTTGCGGATGCGCAGGTACCCGATGCCGACCAGCGCGCCGGCGAGCACCAGGTAGAAGCCGGCGACGATGAGGAACGCCGCCCAGTGCCAGATGCCCAGCGCGACCAGCCCGTAGGCGGCCGCGATCGACAGCAGGATCACGATGATCCCGGCGCACACCCCGGCGATCGTGAACATGACGCTGCCCAGCGCGGCCTTCTTGGCGTCGTCCTTCAGCTCCAGCTTCGCCAGGTCCATCTCGGCCCGGATCAGGCTGGAAACGTTGCTGGACGCCATCGCGACGAGCTCGCCGAGGGACTTGTCCTCCATGCGGTCGCCCGGCAACCGTGCCTCCGACATAGCGCTCTCTCCTTCCAGGACCCCGGTCACCAGGGCCGCACCCAGCCTGGCAGCTCCTCCGCCGCTCCGCCCACTCGGCCCGCTCGAACGGGCCGTCCGCACCCGGCGGCCCCGGAGGCCGCCCGTCCCGTCCGCCCGAGGTGGGCGTCCGGCCGGGGCGGCCCGCCGGCGGCCATCAGGTCACCTCCACCGAGCGGGCGCGCTGCCGCACCCGATGCCGGAAGATCGCGGACGCGGCCACCGAGGCGATGACGCTCGCTATCAGGACCGCTGTCGTCACTCTCTCGAATTGTGCCGGGTCGGGATAGGCCAAACCGCCGATCAGCAGCGAAACCGTGAATCCCACTCCGGCCAGCACGGCCACCCCGGCCAGTTCGCGCCAGCGCAGGTCCGGGCCGAGCCTGGCCAGACCGAGCCGGACGGCCGCCCACGCGCCGCCGAGGACGCCGGTGAACTTGCCCACGATCAGGCCGGCGATCACGCCGATTGCGACCCGGTCCTGGAACACCCCGCTCAGCGCGCTGCCACTGAGCGCGACCCCGGCGCTCAGAAACGCGAACAGCGGCACGCACAGCCCAGCCGAAATCGGACGCAGCACATGGTCGGCCCGCTCGGCGTTGGTCGGCCGCTCGTCCGGCGTCTCCTTCCCCGACGTCAGCATCCCGAGCGCGACCCCGGCGACCGTCGCGTGGATCCCGCTGCGCTGGGTGAAGTACCAGGCCAGAAGGGCGAGCGGCACGAACAGCCACGGGGTCCGGACGCCTCTGGCCTGGAGCACGCCGTACACCGCGACGCACCCGACGGAGAGCAGCAGCGCGCCGGGGACGAAGTCCGAGCCGTAGAACAGCGCGATGATCGTGATGGCGATCAGGTCGTCCACGACGGCGAGGGTCAGCAGGAACGCGCGCAGCGGAGCCGGACAGTTGGAGAACGTCACGGCGAGGACGGCGAGCGCGAACGCGATGTCGGTCGCGGTCGGGACGGCCCAGCCGCGCATCCCGTCCCCGGTGCCGGCCGTGATCGCGACGAAGATCAGCGCGGGCACCGCCACGCCCGCGGCGGCGGCGATCACCGGAAGGGCGGCGGCGCGCGGATCGCGCAGTTCGCCGTGCGTCAGCTCCTCGCGCAGTTCGAGCCCGGCGATGAAGAAGAACACCGCGAGCAGGCCGCTGGACGCCCAGTGCGCCACGTCCATGTGGTGCAGGCCGAACCAGTTGAGCTCGTGTCTCTGCAGGTTCGTGTACACGGCCGACCATGGGGTGTTCGCCCAGACCAGGGCGATGACGGTCGCCAGGAGCATGACCACGCCGCCCACCGTCTCGGTGCGCAGGGCCCCCGCGACGTGCCGGGCGTACCGGATCGTGGGCCGTGCGGGCCGGCTGTTGCGTGCGCGCGTCATGCATCCCCCGAGTGGCAGGCGAACCGTCGTCCTGAGGACGAGACGGATCCACGCGCACACGGAAGCGCACACGGAGACGACTCGTCCCCTCGCCGACCAGACTTCCCGGCACACCTGCTCCGAGCCTACCCGGGATGATCGCCGCCCATGTCCCTTGTGCCCTCCTCTGACCATGCGAAACGGGCGCCCGACGGGGTTCGTCGGGCGCCCGTTCCGCGTGGCGCGGCGCCTCTACGGCGCGTGCGATGGGGGGCTCGGCTCGTGCGCGCGGGGCGTTCGTTTCGGGGGGTCACGTCTTCCTCGTGCGCGCGTCCGCCGGCCGTGGTCGCGCCGCGGGGCTCAGTCCTCGGACTTGGCGCTGGGCAGCTTCTCGGAGATGAGGTTCATCACGGTGCTGTCGGCCAGCGTGGTGACGTCGCCGATGCTGCGGTTCTCCGCCACGTCCCGCAGCAGCCGGCGCATGATCTTCCCGGACCGGGTCTTCGGCAGCTCCGGCACGATCATGATCTGCCGCGGCTTGGCGATCGGGCCGAGCGTGCGCGCGACGTGGTCGCGCAGCTCCTTGAGGAACTCCTCGCCCTCGACGTCCTCGCCCGCGGAGCCGCGCGGGATCACGAACGCGACGATCGCCTGCCCGGTCACCGGGTCGGTCGCGCCCACGACCGCGGCCTCGGCGACCTTCGGGTGCGACACCAGCGCCGACTCGACCTCGGTGGTGGAGATGTTGTGGCCGGACACCAGCATCACGTCGTCCACCCGGCCGAGCAGCCAGATGTCGCCGTCCTCGTCCTTCTTCGCGCCGTCGCCGGCGAAGTACAGGCCGTCGAACCGCGACCAGTACGTCTTGACGTACCGGTCGTCGTCGCCCCAGATCGTCCGCAGCATGGCCGGCCAGGGCTCCTGCAGCGTCAGGAACCCGCCGCCGCCGTTCGGCACGGGCCGCGCCTGGTCGTCCACCACGTCCGCGGCGATGCCCGGCAGCGGCCGCATCGCCGCGCCCGGCTTGCCCGCCGTCACGCCCGGCAGCGGGCTGATCATGATCGCGCCGGTCTCGGTCTGCCACCAGGTGTCCACGACCGGGCACCGGTCCGCGCCGATGTGCTCGCGGTACCAGACGTACGCCTCGGGGTTGATGGGCTCGCCGACCGACCCGATCACCCGCAGCGACGACAGGTCGTACTGCGCGGGGATGTCGTCGCCCCACTTCATGAACGTCCGGATCGCGGTGGGCGCGGTGTAGAAGATCGAGACCTTGTACTTCTGGATGAGCTCCCACCAGCGGCCCCGGTGCGGGGTGTCGGGCGTGCCCTCGTACATCACCGACGTCGCGCCGTTGGCGAGCGGCCCGTACACGATGTAGGAGTGCCCGGTCACCCAGCCGATGTCGGCCGAGCACCAGTACACGTCCGTTTCCGGCTTCAGGTCGAAGACCGCGTGGTGCGTGTAGGCGACCTGCGTCAGGTAGCCGCCGGTCGTGTGCAGGATGCCCTTCGGCTTACCCGTCGTGCCGGACGTGTAGAGGATGTACAGCGGGTGCTCGGAATCGTGCGGCTCGGCCTTGTGCTCGTCGCTCTGCCGCTCCACGACGTCGTGCCACCACACGTCGCGCTCGTGCTCGGCCACCGGCTCGCCCGTCCGCCGCACCACCAGCACCTTCTCGATGGACGGGGTGCTCTGCACGGCCTCGTCCACGGTCGGCTTGAGGGCGGACGGCTTGCCGCGCCGGTACCCGCCGTCCGCCGTGATGACCAGCTTGGCCTCGGCGTCCTCGATGCGGGTGCGCAGCGCGTCGGCGCTGAAGCCGCCGAAGACCACCGAGTGGGTCGCGCCGATGCGCGCGCACGCGAGCATCGCGATCGGTAGCTCGGGGATCATCGGCATGTAGATGGCCACACGGTCGCCCTTGCGGACACCCAGTTCAAGGAGGGCGTTCGACGCCTTCGCCACCTCGCTCCGGAGGTCGGCGTAGGTGAGCGTGCGGGTGTCGCCCGGCTCGCCCTCCCAGTGGTAGGCGACGCGGTCGCCATGGCCGTTCTCCACGTGGCGGTCGACGCAGTTGTAGGCGATGTTCAGCTCGCCGCCGACGAACCACTTGGCGAACGGCGGGTTGCTCCAGTCGAGCACCTCGTCCCAGCGCTTGGACCAGGCCAGCCGGTCCGCCTGCTCCGCCCAGAAGCCGAGGCGGTCGGCCGCGGCCCGCTCGTAGGCGTCGGCGGTGACGTTGGCGGACTCCGCGAGCTCGGCCGGCGGGGGGAAGCGCCTCGTCTCCTGCAGGAGGTTCGACAGTGTCTCTTGGCTCTCGCTCACGCGTACTCCTCGCTGTTCAAAGAGGGGGCGCCTTCCACGGCCCACTCCATCAGCGAACGTCCGGGTCGGACAAGGGCTTGCCGGTTTTGTGGGCGCAAGGGGCGAAAGGGGCTCCCCGGCTTCGGGTTGGATGCTATGTGATGCCAGCCACACGTGGCCTTCCCAGGTTCGGGGTTGGGGAATCCGCGCATGATCCTCCGTCTGCGGGCAGGGCGGGCGCAGCTTTCCTGACCTGCGGAAACGTGTGATGGCCGTGATCGGGATTACTTGAAACAAACTTTCCGGTTTCGGTCGATAGGGCCCGATAGGGCGCGGGCTCCGGACGGCGGCCGGCGCGTGGGCGGAGGGCGGCGCGCAGGGGTGCGGCGGTGACCGCATAAGGTCGGGCGCGTGACCGAAGTCGATGCCTTTGCCTACGTCGCGGACCTGCCCGGAGTGGAGGAGGCCGTGGCCGACGCCCGCAAGGCGGTGGACCGCCTGCTGGGCCACCGCATCCTGAGGCGGCGCAGCGCGGAGGTCTCCACGGAGTCGGCGCTGCGCGGGGCCCGCGCGTCCGCGGTCCTGGAGGGCACGCCCGTCACCATGGACGAACTGCGCTCCGCGGTCGAGGGCCACGCCGCGCCGATCGTCCAGGGCTCGCTGCGCGTCAGCGCCGAGCTGGGCTCGCTCGCCGAGACCTGGCGGAAGGCGCCCCGGCAGGTGCTCGCGCGCCTGCACGTCCTGGCCGCCGCCGACCTGGTGGAC
>NZ_JBFAOF010000218.1:0-9198 GCF_040675125.1 Spirillospora sp. NPDC049652
GTCGCCGATCCAGGCGCTGGAGTCGCGGGTGAACAGCAGACCGGGGAGCGGGTCGACGATGAAGTCGAGCTCGTCCATGAGCCGGTAGACCAGGCCGTGCGCGCTCTTCAGCTCCTCGTGCGCGAGGCCCGCCACCAGGGTGTGCGCCAGGTCCTCGGGGTGCAGGTCGCGCAGGTGGGCCGCGACGACCCGGCGGAGCTGGTCGCCCCAGCGCTTGTCGTCGATCACCTGGGAGATCGCCTCGTCCCGCGCGGCCTCGAACTCCAGGGCGTCCTGGAGGAGCTCGGAGAGGTACAGCACCTCGACGTCGCGGTCGCGGAGCGCCTGCGCGAACGCGTCGTGCTCCTCCTGCGCGCGGCCCACCCAGGGGATCGCGTCGAACAGCAGCTTAGCGCTGTTGCGCGGGGTGAGCCTTTTGAGCTCTGCCCCGGGACGGTGCAGCAGGACGGTTCGTAGCCGTCCGACCTCACTGGTGACCCGGTGTCTGTTCGTCGTCTGCGTCACCTTTCGCAGTCTATGCGCGCATGATCGCCTGCTCCGGCCGCGCCCCCACCCGCCCCCGGCGAGGCAGACCCCGGCACGAGCACAGGACGATGGGGGCGGCTGCGGGGTCCGTTGTGACACGATGCGTCCGTGCCTGCCCTCTCTGTGCACCTCGCGGCGGCGACCTTGTTGCGGGTGTCGGCGGAGGGCATCGCCACCGCGCTCGTCCTGACCGTGCAGGCACGGACGGGGCACGCGGCCTCCGCCGGGTTCCTGCAGACCGGGATGACGCTGCCCTACGTGCTGAGCGGGCCGGTGCTCGGGCACGTCCTCGACCGGACGAGCCGCCCGCGCCGGGCCGCGGTCGGGACGGCCGCCGTCTACGCAGTCGCCGCCGGGACGTTGCTGCTGGTCGCGGGGCGCGTCCCACTGGGCGTCGCGCTCGCCGTCGCGGTCGTCGTGGGATGCGTCGAGCCCGTGGTGGTGGGGTTGACGAGCCTGGTCCCCCGCTTCGTCCCGGAGGAGCGGCTGCCGCGCGCCTATGGCCTGGAAGCGGCCAGTTACAGCCTCGCCGCGATCTCGGGGCCGGGTCTGGCGGCGGTCGTGGCGGCGACGTTCGACGGGTCCGCGTCCGGATGGGTGATCGCCGCCGGGGCCGTCCTCGGGACGCTCGTCCTTCCGTTCGTGCCGTTCGGGCGCCGGTCCGCCGCGGCGAGGCCGGAAGTGGACACGGCGGCTGCGGGCGACCACGGGAGCGGGGCAGGCGTTTTCGGGGTCATCGGGGGCGGTCTTCGGGTTCTGGTGGGGAACGCGAAGCTGCGGGCTCTGACGGCGGCGACCACGCTGGCCTGGACGGGGTGGGGCGGCGTGCCGGTCACGGCCGTTCTGCTCGCCCAGGAGCGCGGAGCGGACGCGAGTGCGGGCGGACGGCTGGTCATGGGGTTCGCGGTGGGGGCCCTGACGGGGTCGCTGCTGGCCGGACGGTTCGTCCGGCCGCGGCATGTCGAGCGGGTGATGTTCGGCGGACTCGTCGCGTTCGGGGTGGTGCTGACCTTGCCGGTGCTCGCGCCGTCCGTCTCGTGGGCGATGGCGGCGTTCGCCCTGGCCGGGATGTGCGAGGGGCCACTGTTCACGGCGACGCTGATGCTGCGGCAGCGCGAGTCCCCGCCGTCCAGCCTCGGGCAGGTCAACACGACGGCGGGCAGCCTCAAGATCGGCGCGACGGCGGTCGGGGCCACGCTGACCGCGGCCTGCGCCGGATCGTTCGGCGCGGATGGGCTGATGCTGGCGATCGCGGCGTTCCAGTTCGCCGGAGCGGCGCTGGGGGCGGCCCTGCTCGTCCGTGGCGCGCCTGCCGAGCAGCCCGGCTGAGCCCGGAACCGTCCGGCGGACGACCGGCGATCGCAAGGGCGCGAGCGGCGAAACCGGCAGTCCGTGGCGAGCCAGGAAAACCGGTCGCCATTCGCGAGGACGGTACGTACGCTCGGGGACATGATCCTGGCGGCCGGCACCTCGCAGCTCGCGGACCTCGGTCCGCTGAGCTCGGTGTCGGCCGTCCTCCCCCTCGACGGCGGCGCCCGAAGCTGACCCCTCTCCGTGCCACCCCGGAGAACCAGCGGAGAGGGGTGGTCACCTGACGCGCGCGTGCCCGAACGGCATGGGCGCGGGTTCTCACCGCACCGAGTGAGAACGGGACGAAGACCATGGCCAAGGAGCTCTACGAGCGGGCCAAGCCGCACCTGAACATCGGCACGATGGGGCACGTCGACCACGGCAAGACCACGCTGACCGCGGCGATCACGAAGGTGCTCGCCGAGCGCGGGCTGGCGTCCGCCGTGCCGTTCGACGGGATCGACCGGGCCCCGGAGGAGCGGGACCGCGGCATCACCATCAACATCGCGCACGTCCAGTACGAGACCGCGACCAGGCACTATGCGCACATTGACATGCCCGGCCATGCCGACTTCATCAAGAACATGATCACCGGCGCGGCGCAGATCGACGCGGCCGTGCTGGTGGTGTCGGCGCTGGACGGGGCGATGCCGCAGACCCGCGAGCACATCGTGCTGGCGCGGCAGGTCGGCGTCCGGTACATCGTCGTCGCCCTGAACAAGGCGGACGCGGTCGAGGACGCGGAGCTGCTGGACCTGGTCGAGCTGGAGATGCGCGACCTGCTGTCGGAGTACGGGTTCCCCGGCGAGGAGGTCCCGATCGTCCGGGTGTCCGGGCTGCGGGCGCTGGAGGGCGACCCGTACTGGACGGCCCGGATCGGCGACCTGCTCGACGCGGTCGACGCGTACGTGCCGGTGCCGGACCGGGTGCTCGACCGGCCGTTCCTGCTGCCGGTGGAGAGCGTGATGACGATCACCGGGCGCGGGACGGTGGTGACCGGCGTGGTCGCGCAGGGCGCGCTGCGGCTCGGGGACGCGGTCGAGGTCGTCGGGTTCGGCGAGAGCTTCGGGACGGTCGCGACCGGCCTGGAGACCTTCGGCCGGGCCATGGACCGCGCCGAGGCCGGGGACAACGCGGCGGTGCTGCTGCGCGGTGTCCGCCGGGACCAGATCCGGCGCGGCCAGGTGGTCGCCGCGCCCGGCTCGATCCGGCCGCACGGCCGGTTCCGGGCGCGGGTGCGGGTGCTGACGGCGGCCGAGGGCGGCCGGAGCGGGCCGTTCTTCCACGGCTACCGGCCGCAGTTCCACTTCCGGACCACCGATGTGGTGGGCGGCGTGGACCTCGGCGGGGAGGGCGGCATGGCGCTGCCCGGCGACTCGGTCGAGATGACCGTCGAGCTGGGGCGTCCGGTCGCGATGGCCGAGGGGCTCGGCTTCGCGATCCGCGAGGGCGGCCGGACGGTCGGCGCGGGCACCGTCACGGAGCTGCTCGACTGAAACGGCCCGGGCCCGCCGTCCAGGAAGGACGGCGGGCCCGGGTTCGGTCTTTCCGGTGGCTAATTCTTCCCCGCGGGGGCGTTGGGAGAGTCGCCATTCCCGCCGCCGGTTCCACCGCCGTTTCCGTTCCCGTTACCGGAACCGTTGCCGTTCGGCTGTTTGTCAGCGTCGCCACCGCCGCCGCTTTTGTCTTTCCCGTTGCCCTTGCCCTTGCCGTCCCCGTTCCCGTTTCCGTTGCCCTTTCCGGGAGGGGTGGACTTCGGACCCTTGGACGGCTGTCCGTGCGGATTTCCCTGATGCCCCTTGCCGTTCTTGCCCTTTTCAGCGGGCTGCCCAGTGGTGGGCGAGGGGGAACCGGGAGCGGTCGGGCCATGCGTCCCGGACGGGGTGGACGGATCGGACGGATCGACGCCGGACGTCCCCGCACCCCCGCCGTGGTGCCGGGACGGCGACAGACGCGGCGAGGGGTGCGGATGCTCCTGAGTCTGGCCGGGCAGGTTCCCGGTGCTCGCGGCCAGCGCGACGCCGCCGAGCGACGCGGCGACCAGCGCGACCAGGGCCGCCTTCACCGTGAGCAGGCGCTTCAGTCCTCGCCCGCCTACTTGGGGGCGCCCGGCCCCGGCGGGCAGGACGCGCGTCGTCACGGCTTCGGAGGAGCGTTCGGCGACGGCCGACTGGAACGCGGCGACGGCGGCGTCCTCACCGGCCAGCTCGTCCGGACGGCCGGGGGCGGACGCCGCGGACAGCAGAGCGGTCAGCGGATCCGCGCCGGACGCGCCGTCCCGTCCCTGCGGTTCCCGCCCTTGAGCGAGGGCGTCGAAAAGGCGTTCGGCGGCCTCTGGAGTGAGGTCGTCATCGGGATGCCGCTCGGTCATCGGCTCTCCTTGGGCAGGGAGGCATGAGCCGGTCCGGTGCGGATCACGACCTCCATGCGCATGACTCTTCCGTACCCGACGCTCACCGTCATTCGGCGTCCGCGAACGCGCGGCACACATCGTTCATCTGCCGTCGCCAGGAATTGCCCGAACGGCCCCGGGACACCGGACGACGGCCGAGGGCGCGGGACGCATTCATCGGGTACATAAGCGAATTCACCGCGAACGGATGCGGGCTCCCCAAGAGCAGGCGCGAAGACCGCGCCGCCGTTCCGGAGCACCTTCTCACCTCCGGCGTGCGCAGGCAGGAGAAGACGGCTCGAAAGAGCGCGACAAGCGGTCGGCCGTGGTTCGGCGGGCCATGGTTCGGCTGCCCGTGGTCCGGCGGGCCGATGTGCCAGGTTCCTCAGTCTGAGCACCCCCTTTCGGTGAGCGGTCGCGGTCGCCCTCGCTGCTCGTCCGCGCTGGTCGGAGCAGGTCGGGACGGTCTCAACTATCTCTTTCAGCGCCGCGCGGCGCGTCGGCGTCACCCGGGCGGGCCGGTGCGCGCCGGTCGGCGGGGACGGACGCGGCGGCCTCGCGCGGCCGCGTGAGCTGGCCCGCGAGCCTGCGCAACCCACGGTAGGCGGCGGTGCGGACCGCGCCGGGCTTCTTGCCCAGAACCCGCGCGGCGGCGGGAGCCGACAGCCCGAGGACGACCCGGAGCATCACCGCCTCGCCCTGGTCGGCGGGGAGCCCGGCGATCATCGCGAGCGCCCGGTCGGTGGCCAGGCCGTCCATCGCCTGGGCGGCGGTGTCGGCCTCGGCGGGCCTGGTGACCAGCTCGTCCACCGGCAGGTCCGCGACCGGACGGCGGGACCGGGCGCGCAGGTGGTCCAGGGCCCGGTGCCGGGCGACGGTGGCGGCCCAGCCGCGGAACCCGTCGATGCCGCCCTCGAAGTCGCGCAGATCACGGGCGATCTGGAGCCACGCCTCGGAGGTGACGTCGTCGGCGTCCTCGCCCACCATGCCGCGGACGTAGCGCAGCAGCCGGGGCTGCACATCCCGGTAGAGCAGGCGGAACGCGGACTCGTCACCCGCCCGGGCCGCCGCGACGGCACGGTCGAGCGAGCCGTCGTCGGTCCCCGCCGCTTCGTTCACGCCCGCCATTCTGCAATCAGTCGGGCAGTAGGTGTGACACATGCGGATCGATCGGCGCTGAACCCGTTGAGACCGCGAACGCCCCCGGCGCCGCCCCCGTCACGCCGGACGCGGTCCGCGCGGGGTCACCGGTTCCCCGGCCGGTGACCCCGCCACATAGACCTTTCGACGGAGCACATGGACAGCGACACGATCTCCCTCGCCGACCCGGCCGGACGCCCCCACGCGCCCGCCGGGTCGCCCTCCGCGCCCACCGGCGCGCCCGCGCACGACGGGGCCCCCGGCACGATCACCCCCGCATGGTCCGCACCGACCGGCCCCGCGCCCGCGAAGGCCCCGGCGGGCCCTGCGGCCCCCGGGGCCACAGGTCCCGCGCCGGTGTTCGTGGACCTCTCCGGACGGCGTCGCCGGATGGGCCGCCGGGTCGGAATCGCCTGCGGCGGGCTCATCGCGGCGTTCCTGCTCGCGATGGGCATCGGCGTCGCTACCGGCGCGAACGTCCCGGGGACGCCGTGGAAGGCCGCGCCGGGGGCGCAGCACAAGAAGAGCCAGGCTCCCGTCCTGCAGCCGAAGAGCATCCCCCACGGCCAGAACGGGTCCGGCGGGAGGCCTCCGGTGGCAGCGCCGTCCGGGGCGGTGCCGCCCGGTGCCGTGCCGACCGGGCCGAACCGGCGGACGACCGGCGGGCGCGGTCCGGCTCCGAGCGGTTCCTCCGGTCCGTCCACGGCGCCGAAGCCCTCGTCGTCCGTCCAGCCGACCGGCTCGGCGACGCCCGCGCCGTCGGCGACCCGGACGCGCCCCGGCCATGGCCAGGTGACTCCTCCCGGGCAGACCAAGCGGCCGAAGACGGCCGGCTGATCCATGGATCCCCTTGAACCCCCGCCGCCGTCCGCCGACGCGCAGGGCGCCTCCGACGACAGGGCAGGTCGTCGGGGCGGTCCCTCAGGCGCGCGCGGGCGGCGGCGGGCTGATCTTCCTCCTCGGACGGGGCACGGCCGCCCCGGGCCGCATGCCGCTGCCGGCCAGGCACCGGGGCGGGCCCCGCGCCGCCTGGCCGAGCCAGGGCGGGGTTCGGCACCGGGTGGCAGACGTTCGCGAGGCAAGCGCCGCCGGCGTGCGACGTCGGCGGCGGAGCGGGCGCGGGAGCCGCGCGGGCACTGGGTGCTCATGGCGCTCGGCGGCCTGGCGCTCATCACGCTGCTCCTCCTGGACGGCTTCGCGAACGGCGCCGTCGGCGAGTCGTCCCAGCACAAGCCAGGGCAGAACCCCGCGCCCGCCCCCTCGGCCGTGACGTCGGGCGGGCCGGTGGTCAACATGGCGGGCGGCACTCCGCACTCGCTGCGGACGCCGCCGAAGACGATCGCGCTGACCTTCGACGACGGCCCCGACCCGAAGTGGACGCCCCGGCTCCTGGACGTCCTGAAGCGGCACAACGCCAAGGCGACGTTCTTCTCCATCGGCGCGCACATCGCGCAGCAGCCCGCCCTGGTCAAGCGGATGATCGCCGAGGGCAACGAGATCGGCTCGCACACCTACACGCACGTGGACATGGCGACCGCTCCGGCCTGGCGCGACAAGCTCGAACTCGACCTCACGCAGCGCGCGCTCGCGGGGGCCGCCGGCGTCCACACCCGGCTGCTCCGCATGCCGTACTCGTCGGTCCCGGACGGCCTGACCGGCCCGGAGTGGCTCGCCGCGGAGCGGGCCGGGCGGGACGGCTACCTGCTCGTCCTCACCGATCGGGACACCGAGGACTGGCAGAAGCCGGGCGTCGACAAGATCGTCCAGTCGGCGCTGGCCGCCGAGCGGAAGGGCCAGGGCGCGATCGTGATGCTGCACGACGCGGGCGGCGACCGCACCGAGACGATCGCCGCCGTCGACCAGATGATCACGAAGCTGCAGGCCCGCGGGTACCGGTTCACGACCGTGTCGCAGGCGATGGGCCTGCCCCGGGCGGAGGTGCCCGCCACCGCGTCCGAGAAGGCGATCGGCTGGACGCTCGTCACCGCGCAGCGGATGGCGGCCGCGCTGACCGGCTGGATGCGGATCCTGTTCTTCATCGCGGGCGTGCTCGCCGCGCTGCGGCTGGCCGTCCTGCTGGTGTTCGCGCACGTACACCGGCAGCGGGCGCGGCGGACCGAGCTGCCGGAGGTGCTGCGGCTCCGGGACGGGCCGCCCTCAGCCCTGGAGGCCTTCGGCGCTCCGGCCGGGCACGCCGTCGCGCCGTCGGTCACCGTGGTCGTCCCGGCCTACAACGAGGAGGCGGGGATCGCGGCGACCGTCCGGTCCCTGCTGGACACCGACTATCCCGGCCCGTTCGAGGTGATCGTGGTGGACGACGGGTCCACCGACCGGACGGCCGAGATCGTCGAGGGGCTGGCGCTGCCGGGCGTCCGGCTGATGCGCAAGCCGAACGGCGGCAAGCCGGGCGCGCTCAACGTCGGGATCGCCGCCGCGCAGGGCGAGCTCCTGGTGCTGGTGGACGGCGACACCGTGTTCCAGCGCGACACCATCCGGCACCTGGTCGCGCCGCTCGTGACCGACCCCGCCGTGGGCGCGGTCAGCGGCAACACCAAGGTCGCCAACCGCAAGGGCCTGCTCGGGAGGTGGCAGCACCTCGAGTACGTCATCGGGTTCAACCTGGACCGCCGGATGTTCGACCTCGCGCGCTGCATGCCGACCATCCCCGGCGCGATCGGCGCGTTCCGCCGCCGGACGCTGGTGTCGGTCGGCGGCGTCCCCACCGACACGCTCGCCGAGGACACCGACCTCACCATGGCGATCTGCCGCGGCGGCTGGCGGGTCGTCTACGCCGAGCACGCGCTCGCCTGGACCGAGGCGCCGGACTCGCTGCGCCAGCTCTGGCGGCAGCGGTACCGCTGGTGCTACGGGACGCTGCAGGCCATGTGGAAGCACCGGCGCGCGGTGGTCGAGCGCGGGCCGTTCGGCCGCCGCTGCCTGCTCTACCTGACGGCCTTCCAGGTCGTCCTGCCGCTGTTCGCGCCCGCCGTGGACCTGTTCGCCGTGTTCGGCCTGGCGTTCATGGACCCGGTCGCGCCGCTCACGATGTGGGCGCTGTTCGCCCTGGCCCAGGTCGCCGCGGGCGGCTACGCGCTCTGGCTGGACGGCGAGAAGCTGCGCCCGCTGTGGACGATGCCGCTCCAGCAGATCGTCTACCGGCAGCTGCTGTACCTGGTCGTCGTCCAGTCCGTGGTGACGGCGGTGCTCGGGACGCGCCTGCGCTGGCACACCATCCGGCGGGCGGGCACGTTCTCCGACATGGGTCCCGGCGGCGGCCCGGACCTCGACCCCGGTCCCGGCCCGCGCGCCGGGACCGCGGCCCCCTGATGCCGGCCCGGAGGAGAGCGGGGCCTCCGGCCGGCACGGCCCGCGGCCCGGCCGCGGGCGGCGGGGAGGGCGGGGGGACGCCGTCCGGGGCTGCGGCGTCCCCCCGCCACCGCCCGAAGTACCGGGAGATGTGCTCGAAAACGTCGTAGTAGGCGTAGGTTGTCCGAGATGGTCGACTCGTTCTGCTGACGAGATCGATCTTGATGTGGTGGGATTCCCCCAGACCCCCGCTGAACCCCTGATGGAGTACGTGTGCGAGCCCCCCGCGCCCTGATTCCCCTGCTCGCCGTCTGCGGCGCCGGCGTCGTGGTCGCCCTCGCCGGCGCCGGCGCGGCGATCGAGAAGAGCCCGGCGCTCGGGTCGACCGACGCCGGCCGCCCGCAGCGCGCCGCCGCCGACGGCCCCGTCTCGGTCACCGCGCTGACCTGGGACGTCTGCGGCGACGCCGAGCCCGGCTGCCCGCT
>NZ_JBFAOF010000219.1:0-9147 GCF_040675125.1 Spirillospora sp. NPDC049652
GCGACACCACTCCGCCCCGCCGTGACGCGGCCCCGCCCCGTCCCGCCGCTCCGGCGGCCCGGCCTGACGGTCCGCCGTCCCGTCGCGGCGCTTCGGCCGCCCCTCGCCCCTCCCGACCCGCCCAGCTCCGGCCCCAGCAAGCCCGGGCCCCGCATCAGCGGCAGCTCCGAGGCCCGGGCCACTGGTTCCGGCATTGACGCCCGGGAGCGGGCAGGGGACCTTCAGGGACGGGCGTCGAACTGGGCGCGTGCTTCGAAGACGCGGTCCATGTGCGTCTCCGCCCAGTCCTTGATCGCGAGCATGACCGGGAACAGTTCGTGGCCGAGCGGGGTGAGCTCGTAGTCGACGCGAACCGGCACCGAGGGGGTGACCGTGCGGGTGACCAGCCCGTCCCGCTCCAGCGTCCGCAGGGTCTGGGTGAGCATCTTCTGGCTGACGCCCGGGATGCGGCGGGCGAGCTCACCGTGCCGCCGCGGACCGTCGGCGAGCGCCGGGACCACCAGCGCGACCCACTTGTCGGTGAGCCTGCTCAACAGCTCACGGGTCGGACAGCCTTGCAGGAACGCGTCGTACTCGCGTTTGGCCTGTTCACGGTGTTGCGCCGCGGTCGTCGTCGCCATCGCCCCTCCTGTGGTGCCCTAGGCACTTCCAGGTACCTACTTTCTCATAGTTCCTTCGGTCCGTACGGTCGTGGTGATCACGAGGTTCCACGAAGGAGACGGCGATGCGCGCAGTCAGCTATGCGGAGTTCGGAGGACCGGAGGTCCTGCACGTGGCCGACGTGCCGACGCCCGAGCCCGGGCCGGGGCAGGTGCGGGTGCGGGTCGCCGCGTCCGTGGTGCACCCGGTCGACCTGATGGTCCGGTCCGGCCGGTTCCCGGCCCCGCTGCCGGCCGGCCTGCCGTACACGCCCGGCTGGGACGTGGCCGGCGCCGTCGACGCCGTCGGCCCCTCGGTCGAGGAGTTCGCGATCGGCGACGAGGTCATCGGCTTCTCGCCATGGCTGCGGACCACGGTCGGCGCCCACGCGGAGTACGTGGTGCTCGACGCCGCCTGGCTGACCTCCGCGCCCGCCGGCGTCCCCGCCACCGAGGCCGCGACCCTTCCGACCAACGGCCTCGTCGCCGCCCAGGCCCTCGACCTGCTGGCGCTCCCGGCGGGTTCGACCGTGCTCGTCACCGGCGCCGCCGGGCAGGTCGGCGGGTTCGTCCTGGCGCTTGCCCGGGTGGCCGGCCTGCGGGCCACGGGACTCGCCGGAGCCGGCGACCGCGAGTTCGTCGAGTCGCTGGGCGCGGCGTTCCTGCCCCGCTCCGGCGGTCCGACCGGGACGTTCGACGCGGTCATCGACCTGGCGGTGATGGGCCCCGCGCTGCTGGACGTGGTCCGCGACGGCGGTGGCTACGTGGCCGCGTCACCTCCGCTCCGCCCGGAACCGGTGCGCGGAATCCGGACCTTCGCGATGGAGGTCCAACCCGACGGATCCCGGCTGAGTGAACTGGTCAAACTCGTCATCAGCGGCGACATCCCACTCCGGGTAGCCGGCGTGTACCCCTTCACCGACGCGGCGGCCGCACACGACCGGCTGGCCCGAGGCGGCGTGCGCGGCGGCGTGGTGGTCGTCCCCTGACCCGGCAGCGCGGCCAGGTGGTCGCGGCGCACGGCCACCTCCCTGCGCGGGCCCGGAGTCCAGTCAGCCATGCGCGCTTGGAGAAGCCCGGTCGAGGCGGCGCTTGCCGCCTCGACCGGCTGGGGAGGGGGGTCAGTTGAGGGCTTTGGCGAAGGCGGACGGGGCCTGGGAGATGCCGCTGCAGGTCGGGTCGGCGGTCGGCTTGGGGCCGCCGGGGCACGGCTTGTCCCGGGCCGCGGACCACAGCGACGTCCAGGCGAGGTGCTTGGCCTTGGCGAAGGCGGCCAGCTTCCGCGCGTCGGCGAGGGTGAAGGTCTCGGTGGCCACGTCGTTCACGCCGATCATGGGGGTGACGGCGACGTGGCGCCACGCGGACGCGTCGTCCAGCTTGAGGGCCGCTTTGACCTGCTTCTGCGTGGCGGTTGCCGCGGCGATCGCGTATCCGCCCATCCGGCCCTTGGGCTTCGGGGCGACGCCGTCGCCGTAGTCCATGGCCATGATGTTGACCGCGTCGATCTTCGCTCCGCCCTTGGTGGTGGAGGAGAGCACGTTCACGCCGTCCCGGGTGAGGCCGGACGGCAAAACCGGCAGGGTCAGCGACACCTTCAGGCCCGCGTGCTTCTTCTGCAGGGAGGCGATCGCCTGGCCGCGCCGCCGGTTCGCGGCGGTGTTCGCCTGCGCGCCGCCTTCGATGTCGAAGTCCACCTTGGTCAGCTTGAACGCGTTGACGACCTTGCCGTAGGCGGCGGCGAGGCTGCCGGCGTCCTTGCAGGCGAGGGCGAGTTCCGTGCCGTTCGCGCCGCCGAAGGACACGCGGACGTCGCCGCCTGCCTTGCGCAGCGCGCTGATCTGCGCAGCGACCTTGTTGGCGGTCAGTGCCTCGTTGCCGCCCCACTTCGGAGTGCAACTGTTCCCGGACGCGAGGACGAACGCGAGGTTGAACTGCTTGACGCCGCTCTTCTTCGCGGTGCCGAGGAGATCGAAGGACGGGTAGAGGCTCGTGTCGACGTACGGGCTGACATGGGTCGCGGGGGCCGCCTTCATCGGCTTCGAAGCGGGATGGGCCTTGTCGTATCCGGCCTGGACTCCGGAGACGCGGTCGCTGTTCGGCGCGACCGCGTAGGCCGTCCCGGCGGCGACGGCGAGGGCCGTGACGCTACCGGCGGCGGCGACCAGGTACTTGCGAGGTGGGCGGGGGCGGGGCATGTGCTTCTCCAAGGGCGGTTCTGGAGGGGAGGGGGACGCGTCGGAACGGCGTCTCGCCCACCGCCCTGAGTGCGGGGCCTCAGGGCGGTGGGTGCAGGCGGCGGCCGGGCTACAGGTCGTTTTCCCGGCGTCGGCGGCGAGAGGTGAGGAGCAGTCCCGCCACGCCGCCCAGGGTCAGGCCGACCGTGCCGGCGATGAGTCCGGCGCCGAACAGGCTTCCGCCGGCCGGCTCGTCACTGGCCGTCCGGACGACGTGCAGGGACGCCGGGCTCGCGGCGCCATGGGCATGCCCCTTCGGAGCGGCGTCGCCCTGGCCCTTGGGGGCGGGTGCGGCGCCGCCGTGGTCGTGACCGGGGGCACTGCTGCCCTTGGCCAGGGACTTGGTCCCCAGCGAGCCGGCGCTCGCGGTGGTCTTGCCGATCACGATGTCGGAGCAGGTGTAGAACGCTTCGGGGCTGTCCGAGCGCTGCCAGATCGCATAGATCACGTGGCGGCCCTTCTTGCCCGCCGGGATGGTTCCGGCGAGGTTGTAGAGCCCGTTCACGGCCTTCGGGTTGCTCTTCACCGCGAACGGCTTGGCGTCCAGATCGGCCCACTTCAGCGGCTTCGCCGGGTTGTAGCCGTTCTTGGTGATGAACAGCTGGAAGCCGCCCTTGTGCTGCGCGGTCACCGCGAAGCGGAGGTCGAGCCGTGCGCCGGCCTTCACGCGGGTGGTGGGCCAGTCGGTGCGCGGCAGGTCCAAGCCCTTGAAGGTGGGGTTGCCGGCGCTGCACAGCTTGCCGTTCGGGATCCGCTGGCGGTGCCGTCCGGCGACGTCGGCGAGCCGGACGCCGTTCCAGTCGTAGAAGGCCTGCTTGCCGCTCGCCCTGACGGCGGCCTTGCACGCCGCCGACCTCGGCGACTCCGGTCCTTCCTTGTAGCAGGTGAGGACGCGGCTGATCGGGTACTGCATCGACCCGTGGGCCGACGCGGGCGCCGCCGTGGCGGCCAGCGCGGCGGCCACGCCCGCGAGGCCCGCGAGGCCCGTGAGGATGCGGGGGGTGTGCTTCACAAGAGCTCCTCCGGGGGAGAGGATCATCGGGACGCCGCAGACGTTAGGCCGACTTTCCCCCGCGAAGACCGCTCTTCAGATCCTCTTAAGCCTCCGATGGGAAGCCCATCAGCCGCGCGGACGGCACCGCATCATCCTTGGCGCGAAGCGCCGTCGCAGGTCGCCGTTCCCGTGTTGAGGCCGGGCGTCAGGGTGTGGCTCTCTTGGACGATCACGGTCGGCAGGGTCGCCCCCGCCGGGCCTGTCGGGCCCGCCGCCCCTTCCGGGCCCGGCTCCCCCGCCGGCCCTCTCGGACCTGTCGGCCCCGTCGGTCCGGGACGTCCGTGTCTCGGCGGGCATTTTCGCCTTCCGCCGCGAAGCCACCCCGTAACAGACCCGCATATCGCAGCCTAAATTGATGCGAGCAAATCAAATGAAAAGAGTCAGGTGAGACGTCGCCTCCCCGCAACCAAGATCAGGTACTGGAACGCCGCCCCGGCATCCGCCGCGCCGAGACAACCTTTAGGTGTCATTTCGTGACAATGTCGGCATCT
This sequence comes from Spirillospora sp. NPDC049652, assembly GCF_040675125.1. Taxonomy (NCBI): domain Bacteria; kingdom Bacillati; phylum Actinomycetota; class Actinomycetes; order Streptosporangiales; family Thermomonosporaceae; genus Spirillospora; species Spirillospora sp. NPDC049652. Next base: position 4,418 of record NZ_JBFAOF010000219.1, read on the forward strand.
GGACATGGCTGTGGCCGCCGTTCATCTCCCTGGTCAGGGAATTGAACGGCGGCCACGATTGACCGCGCTGTTTCCAAGTCTGGCCGAGTGCCCCCAGTCGCGCGCCTTCGGCCGTTCTCGATCGTGTCGCTGTCCTCGGATCGCCGGGCTGGAACGCCGCCCGGAGCGGCGTTCGCCCCCGTGCCCGGCCCGCTGACGCTCACGTCCGCTTCGGACGCCCCCCGGCGGCCTTCCAGGAATTACTTCTTCAGGAAGGCGAGGAGGGCCTTGTTGACCTCCTCGGCGTGGGTCCACAGCAGGCCGTGCGGAGCGCCCTCGATCTCGACGTAGTCGGCGGACGGAAGGGCCTTGTGGAAGGGGCGTCCGGTGCTGTCGATGGGCAGGATCCGGTCGCCGGTGCCGTGCAGGATCAGCGCCGGGACGTCGACGGCCGGGATGTCGTTCCGGAAGTCGGTGTACCAGGTGGACGGCGCGGCGGACGCGGCGAAGAAGCCGCCGCCGGCCGCCACGCTCCAGCTGTTGCGGACCGCTTCCTCGCTGATCCGGGTGCCGAGGTTCTCGTCGAGGTTGTAGAAGTCCTTGTAGAACTCGGTGTAGTAGGCGTAGCGGTCGGCCTTCACCGCGGCGACGATGCCGTCGAAGAACTCCTTCGGGGCGGCGCCGTCGGGGTTGTCGTCTGTCTTCAGCAGGCACGGCTCGAGCGAGGCCAGGAAGGCGACCTTGGCGATCCGCCCGGTGCCGTAGGCGGAGACGTAGCGGGCGACCTCGCCGGTGCCCATCGAGAAGCCGACCAGGACGGCGTCGCGCAGGTCGAGGGTCTCCAGGACGGTGTTCAGGTCGGCCGCGAAGGTGTCGTAGTCGTAGCCGGTGGTGGGCTGGCTGGACTGGCCGAAGCCGCGCCGGTCGTAGGTGATCACGCGGTGGCCGGCGTCCAGGAGCACGGCGCTCTGCCGCTCCCACGAGTGCCCGTCGAGCGGGAAGCCGTGGATGAGGACGACCGGCTGGCCGGTTCCGTGGTCCTCGTAGTAGAGGTCGATGTTCGTGGTGTTCTCCTGGCCCACGGTGATGTAAGGCATGATCGTTCCTTCGTTCGTCATGGACGGGTGACGCGCGGCGCTTCGGCAGGTGCCGCACGCGATGACCTCACGCTAGGGCGGCCGTCCTGCCCCGTGTTGCTTCCGAGTGCATCGCTTCTTGCCTGGCAGTGCCAGGAGGCGGCCGCACCGCGGAGCGCCTCGCCACGGCCGCCCTTTCCCCTCTCACGTGTTCCCCGTCCGAGCGGCGGTCCACACGTTCCGGCTTCTCCGGACACGAGCGCCTGGCCTGGGAGACCTCAGCGGGAGTGCACGGAGAGGCAAGTAAAATGCACACTCAGGGACAAATGGCGAGTAATGCGCCACTTTCCCGCAGTCGTCACGCAGCCGATCGGACGGAGAACGTGAGTCATCCCGTGTGCCACGACCGGGACGGGATGCCAGGCCGGTCCCGGACGCGGCGGCCGTAGTGGCGGGAGCAGGCGGCTCGTCGTCCCGCAGCGGCCTGCGCGGCCGGGCGGCCGAGCTCGGGGAGCTCGACGCGCTGATCGGCTCGGTGGCCCGTGCCGGGAGCGGCGGGCTGGCCCTGATCCAGGGCGAACCGGGCATCGGCAAGACCACGCTGCTCGCCGAGGCGGTCTCCAGGGCCGCGGCGGCGGGATTCGCGGTGGGCGCCGGCAAGGCCGACGAGCTGCATCACATGGTGCCGCTCTCGTCGTTGGCGACCAGCCTTCTGCACGGCGACCGCCCCCTGCTGGCCGGGGACGCCTTCGCCGACCTGGCCCGCAACCACGATCAGCGGATCTGGCTGGTGGAGCGGCTGGCCGAGATGATCGAGGAGAGGGCCGGCGGCGTGCCGGTGCTGATCGGCCTGGACGACGTCCAGTGGGCCGATCCGCTGAGCCGGTTCGTCCTGCAGCAGCTCCCGGCGCGCCTGCGGACCTCCCCCGTGCTGTGGATGCTGACCGGCCGGCGCGAGTCCCTGGGAACGGCGGACGAGATCGTCGGCGCCGCGAGCGGCACCCTGCCGACGATCATGGTCTCCCTGGAGCCGCTGTCGCGAGGGGCCATCTCCGAGATCGCCGGCGACGCCCTCGGGACGGCCGTGGACGACCGGGTGCGGGACCTGCTCGACGGGGCGGGCGGGAATCCGTTCCTGGCCGTCGAGATGCTCGCGGGGCTCCGGGCCGCCGACGCCCCCGACGGGCTCGTGCCGCCGGGGCTCGCGGTCGGCGTGCGCGGCAGGCTGAGGTCCCTGCGACCCGACACGCTGCGCTTCCTCCAGATGGGAGCGGTGCTCGGACGCCGGTTCGGGTTCCATGACGCCGCCTCGCTCTGCGGCCTGCCGCCCGCCACGCTGGTCCCGGCTCTCGACGAGGCCGTGCGCGCCGGGCTCCTGGACGACGACGGCGACCAGCTGGTCTTCCGGCATGACCTGCTGCGCCAGGCGGTCTATGTCGACGTCCCGCCGTCGGCGCGGAAGGCGCTGCACCGGGAGGCCGCGCGGAGCCTGATCGCGGCGGGACGCCGTCCGATCGACGCGGTGCCGCACATCCTGCGGGGCGCCGTGCCCGGCGACGAGGAGGCGGTGGCGCTGCTGCGGCGCGCGGCCGACGACGTGCTGCCGGTCACGCCTGATCTGGCGGCCGACCTGGCGACGCGTGCCCTGGAGCTGGTGCCCTCGTCCCGTCCGCTCCGGTTCGCCGTGGGCGAGCAGGCGATCCTGTGCCTGACCCGGGCGGGCAGGACCCGGGAGGCGCTGTCGACGGGCGACGGCCTGCTGGCCGAGCGGCCGCCCCTGGAGACGTTCAGCCGGCTGCAGGCCGCCCTCGGCGGGACGCTGTGGAACGCCGATCTCGCGGCCGAGCTGCGCCGCCGTACCGAGACGGCTCTCGCCACGGGTGGCGCGTCCCCGGAGGTCGCGGCCCGGCTGGCCGCGCTGCGCGCGCTGGCCCTGTCCCGGGAGCGGGATCTGGACACGGCGCGCGAGGCCGGTGAGGACGCGCTGCGTGCCGCCACCGCGACCGGTGACCGGGAGGCGCACATCCTGGCCCTGTCCGGGCTCGGCGAGATCGCCCAGAACGCGGGGGAGAACGCCGTCGCGCTGGAGCGCTTCGCGGCGCTGAGCACCCTCGACCCGGCGTTCCTCCCGGAGGAGATCATCGCGCGTCTGCACATGGACGACTTCGCGGCGGCGGAGCGGCTGCTGCCGCGCGCGACGGACGCCAAGGCCACGCGCCAGCCGATGACGCTGTGGGCTCAGAGCCAGCATGATCTCGGGCTCGGCCGGCTCGACGACGCCGTCGCCGGGCTGGTGACCGTGGAACGCCTGGAGGAGGAGGTGCGGCTGTCGGTCCAGCAGGTGAACGGCCGGGTGCTGCGCTCTCTGATCGCTCTGCTGCGCGGCGAGCGGGGCGCGGCGCGGAAGCACCTGGACGAGGCGCGCAAGCGGCTGGCGGCCAAGCCGAACCCGGGCAACACGGCCGCCGTGCGTTTCCTGGAGGCGGTCCACGCCGAGTCCGACGGGGACTTCCCTCTCGCCACGGAGAAGATCCGGCAGGTGCAGAAGGAAGGTCCCTTCATGCGGTGGCGGCTGCTGCGCGACTGGATCGCCCACGCCACTCGCCTGGCGTTGCGCGGTGCGGAGCATGGGCTCGCCGAAGACCTCGCCGCGCAGGCCGAGGCGCACGCGGGGCGCAATCCCGCCGTGCCGACCGCCGCCGGCCTCGCGGCCCAGGCCCTCGGGCTCGTGAGGGATGACGTCGCCCTGCTCGAACGGTCGGTGGAACTCCTCACCGCGGGTCCTCGTCCGCTGGTCCTGGCGGCCGCGCAGGCTGATCTCGGGCAGGCGCTCTTGACGGCAGGACGGAAACGTCCTGCGGTGGCCTCGCTCACGCGCGCCCGCGAGGCGTTCGCCGAGGCCGGAGCCGACGCCGCAGTGGCGCGTGTGCAGCGCGCACTGGACGGCGCGGGCGCGGGGAGCCGCGGGACGGCGTCCGCTCCGCGTCCCGTGGAGGGGTGGGAGTCCCTCACGGCGGCCGAGAAGAAGATCGCGCGCCTGATCGCCCAGGGGCATACCAACCGGGCGGCCGCCGACCTGCTCTTCCTCTCCCCGCACACGGTCAACACCCACCTGACGTCCGTCTTCCGCAAGCTGGCGATCAACTCGCGGGTCCAGCTCGCCAACCTGGTCACGGCCTTGCCCGACGACTGAGCAGCGCTCGGACACAGTGCCGCGAACTCTCGGACACAGTGCCGCGAATTGGTACGTTCACGCGATGCGGCGGCGTGACCGGGCGCGTTTGGCTGGGTGACCCCACCCGGTCGGAGGTCGTCGGCATGCAGGGACCAAGCCCGGTAGGGCCGATCATCGTGCTCGTCCACGACGCGTTCGCGGACGCCTCGTCGTGGGCGCCGGTCATCGGCCTGCTCCACGCCGAGGGGCTCGCCGTCCGCGCGCCGGCGAACCCGCTGCGCGGGCTGCCGCAGGACGCCGCCTACATCCGGAACCTGGTGCGCGGCCTCGACTCCCCTGTGGTGCTGGTCGGGCACGGTTACGGCGGCGCGGTCATCACCCAGGCCGCCGCCGAGGCCGACAACGTCGTGGCCCTCTGCTACGTCGCGGCGTTCGGCCTCGACAGCGGAGAGTGCGTTCTGGACGTCGTCAACCGCTTCGCCCCGGCGCCCGCGGCCACG